>JANNFT010000310.1:0-9919 GCA_031380185.1 Pseudomonadota bacterium | reverse complement strand
GCGATTTTTCCTGAAGCAAATCGTCCATCAGCGCGCGGGTTTCGTCGAAGGTCATGCCGGCAGAAGGCTCGTCGAGTAGCAGCAATTTGGGTCGCCCGATCAAGGCGCGACAGATCTCGACGCGACGGCGATCGATCATGGATAGGCTCGCTACCGGCTGTTCCATTCGTTGCGCCAGCGCCGGATTAAAACGTTCGAGCAATGCACTTGCGACTTCGACCTGAGACGAGACGTCCTGCGCAAGTTCGCGCCGCTTCATCAAACTGAACCACAATCCTCTGCGATGATGATGATGATCTCCAATCGCGATGTTGTCGAAAACCGACAGCGGCAAACACAATCTCGATCGTTGAAAAGTACGTGCGACGCCGGAACGAAAAATCCGTTGCGGCGTGTGACCCGTGATATCTTCGCCACCCAGTTGAATCCGACCCGCCGACAAGGTGACCAGCCCGGTCAAGGTATTGAAGAACGTGGTTTTGCCCGATCCGTTCGGGCCAATCAAACCGAGCACCTCGCCGGTATCCAAACTCAAATCCAAACCATCGAGCGCCACAACGCCACCAAAGCGCATGGTCAATCCGCGGCAGTCGAGAAGCTTGCTCATCGCGTCTTCGGATAGACGCGCATGCCGCGTGGCAACAATCCCTGCGGCCGCACCAGCAATGTAACAATCACCAGCGCTGCGTAAAGCAAGAAGCGATATTCCTGCAACACCTGGAGCTTCTCCGGCAAAATAATCACGATTGCCGCGGCAAGTGGAACGCCCCACGGATTACCTATGCCGCCGAGGATGACGATGGACACCATGATCAATGAATCGCCGAGGGTGAAATTATTCGGCGCGATAAAACCGAGCATCATCGCGAAAGCTGCGCCGGCAACGCCCGCGAGAAAATTGCCAAGCGTGAAGGCCAGAATTTTCCAGCGCGCAGGGCTGATACCGAATGTTGCCGCGGCGATCTCGTCAAGCCGCACCGCGTCGAGCGCCAACCCCATCCAACTGCGCTCCAGCCGGCGTGTGATGCCGAATGCGAGTACAAACAAGACCAATCCGAGTAGCACGTATTTTACGTAGAACGAAATTTCCCACGCGCCGATTTCGATGTTGTCGTTGAATTTCCAACCGAATAAATCCAGCCCCGAAACTTTTAGTCCCTGCGGACCGCCAAGCACGTCGTTCACTTCCAAAAACGTTTTGAATAAGATGCCGAAGGCGATGGTAACGAGCGCCGCGTAATGTCCTCTAGTGCGTAACACCGGCAAAATCAGCAACGATCCGATCGCGGCAGCGATCAAACCGCCGATGGCGAGCACGATTACATCAGGCAAGCCGTCGACTTTGGTCAGCACTGCCGCGGCATAACTGCCGACGCCGAAAAACGCGGCGCCGGCAAAATTCACCACGCCTGCGTAGCCCATTTGTATTGTCAATCCGAAACACGCGACGCTCATGAACAATACTGTCGCCAACATCAACAAGGCAAAGTGCTCGTCGTAAAAATAGGCGGCCAGCGCGATAACACCCAGAATCGCCAGCGTTTCCGGCCAGCCAGGTAAATCGCAATTGCGCAAGTATTTGAGAACACCACTTTTGAATGCGATCCCCGTGACCACGGCCCCGCTTGCCAATAGCATCAGCACGTAGGATTGCTTTTCAGTGGCCATGAGCATCGCCGCATAGCCGGTAACAAGCAGCGCGAATAGCGACATGGCGAAGCGGCGAATTAAAATCATGACGACGTCAAGTCCTTCGCGAAATACAGTGCGCCCGGCCATGGGTTATCGTAATAGCGATCGATCGCAACAAATCCAAGCGATCGATACAAATCTTGCGCGCCGTGCATTGTTTCAAGCGTATCCAGTAGCATGCGGCGATAACCTAACTCGCATGCGCGCGCGACAACGCGCTGCACCAGCAAGCGCCCAAAACCCAAGTGCCGATGCGATGGCTGAACGTAAAGTCGCTTCATCTCTGAATCTGACGGCGAAAATTGACGTAGCGCGACACAACCGATGGCTTGTGAGTTTTCCATCGCCAATAGCAATGCGCCGTCGGGCGCGGCGTATTTTCCCGGCAGATTCTTCAGCTCATCGGCGAAGCCTTGAAAGCATAAGTCGATGTTGAGTTCCTTTTCATATTCGCGGAATAGGTTACGCGTTATGTTGAATTGCTCGACGGAATTTGCTTCGATGATGGTCATTTTTTTCGTGTTCCCCTCACCCTAGCCCTCCCCAGAGGGGCGAGGGGATAGACTCCCTAAACCCGCTCACTAGTCCGCTCCGCAATCAATCCGGTCGGCCGCCACGCCAAAATTAAGATCAACACGGCGAACGCGAACACATCCTTGTAGGCGCTCGCGAACGGCAAGGCAACGGCGCCGATGGTCTGCAGCGCGGCGAAAATAAATCCGCCGAGAATCGCGCCGTAAATATTACCAAGACCGCCGATCACCGCGGCGGAAAATCCGATCACGCCAAGCAACAGACCCATGCTGAAATTGATTTCGTTGTAATAAAGTCCGTTCATCACGCCGGCGAAAGCGGCGAGCGCGGAACCTAGCGCGAACGTGATGAGCACGATGAACGTGAAATTAATTCCCATCATTTTCGCTGCCTCTTCGTCTTGCGCGACCGCGCGGATGGCGAGGCCAAGCCTGGTGCGATTGATCAGCAGATGCACCGCGACAATCACGAAAGCGCCGAGCAATAACAAAATCAAACTGTCCCAACGCACGTTGAGGGCGCCCAGTTGAAACGAATCCTTTGGCAGTAAGGCGGGAAAAGGCTTGGGGTTCGAACCGTTCGGATAAAACACGCGCACGCCTTCGCGCAACACAGTGCCGAGCATCAGCGTAATCAGTAGTGTGTTCAATTGCGGCGCCCCTTTCAGCGGCAAAACGATGAATCGTCCGATGGCCGCGCCGAGCAAGCCCATGCCGATCGTTGCGGCAAGGAAAACGCAAATGACTTGCAGCCATGGCGATGCGATGCCGATGCGCGACACGCCCAAGTACGCCATCAATCCGGTGAACGCGCCCACCATCAACACATCGCCATGGGAAAATTTGATGACGTCTAGCACACCAAAAAATAGCGTGAAGCCGACGGCGACGAGCGCGTAGATCATGCCGAGCATGAGGCCGTTGAGAATGTGTTGAGCGATTAGGCCGAAGTCCAGACGGGAACCTTACTCATTAGGGAAAAAGATTTTCACATTTGTCATTCCCGCGAAGGCGGGAATCCAGTGTCTTTCGAAAAAGTCACTGGGTCCCCACCTTCGCGGGGACGACGAAATCGCGGCGTTAATTTTCGAACGCAGGTACGACGAGCCCTCTAACCGGACTAAAAAAATTAAATTCATGCCATGCCATGCGCCAATGGCCCGAGGCCAGCGGCTAGCCTAGGGCTACCCAGTACCAGCGCGCGTCCCAACCCGGGCATCGCGCACGAGCCAGTATCCGTGCGCCTGCTGGCTTAGTCTTCTGGATCAAGGAAAGTTATTTTTTCGCGAGCTTGCGCTTGCCGGCGGCATACTCACTGCCCTCCCACAACACCCACGCGCCATCCTGGACGACATACTTTGTGATCAGGTCCACGGTGTTCTGCCCGTGATCGTCGAGCGTTACTTTGCCGATGATGGAGTCGTAGTTCTTAGTTCTGCGCAATTCGTCGCGAACTTTCTTACGATCCGGGCCGACTTTCTCGATCACATCCAATACTAAGGTCATGCCGGCAAACGCAAACGCGCCGTAAGCTTCAAACGGTTCACGGTATTTTTCTTTTGCATAGCGTTCGACGAAAAATTTTCCGCCGGCGAGTTTTTCCGCGGGCGCGCCTTCTTGGAATGCGACGGCGCCTTCCGCAAGTTCCTTGCCCAAGCCTTCGATGAACGCATCGGAACGTATACCTGACGTGCCCTGGAACGCGGCTTTCAGCCCGAGCTTATCCATCTGCTGGCGAATGCGCACGCCGATCGGCGTTACGCCACCGAAATAAATCACCTCCGGTTTAAGGTCTTTGATCTTGGTTAACTCGGCGCTGAAATCCTGTTGGTCGGCGGTGACGCCGAACGTGCCCAATATCGCGCCGCCGTATTCCTTCAAATATTGACTGAAATATTTGTTGTGGCCCTTGCCATAATCCGTCGTATCGTGAATCACCGCCCAGGTCTTGAATTTCAGGCCGGTCATCATTTTCGCCGCGACTTGGTTTTGGTTGATCATCGTACCGTTGACGCGATTGATTTCCTTGTAGTCGTTAGCGTAAGTCACATCCGGCAGCACCGCGCCCCACACCACTACAGGTAAACCGAATTTGTGATAGACGTCGACGGTTCCGATCGCCACCGCCGAGCAGTAATGAGTCACGCCGGCAATGACGGATTTATCTGCTGCCGCTTTGGTCGCGACCTGTACGCCGATGTTGGGCTTGCATTCGTCGTCCAGCGACATCATTTCATAGCTGTATTTCGCCTTCGGATCGGCGTTGCGCAGGCGCACCGCGAGGTCGGCGGAATTCCGTCCGCCCAAGCCGTTCGCCGACAATCCGCCGGTGAGCGGGCCGATGAATGCGACCTTGATCGTATCCTTTGCGCTCGCGCTGGCGGCAGATAAAAACAGGCCGAGAAAAATGCTCAACTGAATACTGCTTTTCGTGCTCATTAAGGGATTCTCCGAATCGGCGCGTTGGATGTGCCGTAATAATTGCGAGGTTAACCAGCGCCGCGGTATTGGTCAAGCAATTGGCGTTTCATTCGTGACTAACGCAAATTTGAGATGATTCGAGATATAATAACGGGTTGAGTTTGTTGGAGTTTTTTATGCCTATCTATGAATATCGTTGCTCATTCTGCAAATTCGAAGAAGAGTACTTGCAAAAGGTCGGCGCCGCACTTTTGACCGATTGCCCAGAATGCGGCAAAGCCACGTTCGCGAAAAAGCTGACGGCTGCCGGCTTTCAATTGAAAGGAAGCGGTTGGTACGCTACGGATTTTAAAAATAGCGGCGCCAAAGCCAAAGAAACAAAGTCCGAGGCGAAATCAGATACGCCGTCGGACACTAAGTCCGAATCCAAGTCGGAATCCAAGTCCGAATCCAAGAGCGAATCCAAGACTGAAACCAAGTCAGAGACGAAGTCCGAAACTAAATCCGCGGATAAACCCGCGGCCAGCGCGAGTTCGAGCACAAGCACTGATTCGTCTAGCTCGAAAGCCTAGCCGTGCGAAAGTATTTCATTACCGGACTGCTGGTCTGGATACCGCTCATCATCACCGTTTGGGTTTTGCAACTCCTCAACGGCTGGATGGACGCCAGCCTATTGCTGATTCCCAAGGCCTACCGCCCCGAAACCTTGCTTGGGTTTTACGTGCCCGGCGTCGGTGTGATTTTGACCGTCGCCCTGTTATTCGTCACCGGCCTGTTGACCGCGAATATTTTGGGCCACCGGCTGGTGCTCCTTTGGGAAAGCCTGCTGTCGCGCATCCCGGTAGTGAAAACCATTTACGGCGGCGTAAAGCAGGTTACCGATACGCTCTTTTCCGGTCAAGGCCACGCGTTTCGTAAAGCCTTGTTGGTGCGCTATCCGCACCAAGGCTCGTGGGCGGTCGCATTCCAGACGGGCCATCCGAGCGGCGAAATCGCGGAGCTTTTGAAAGAGAATCATGTCAGCGTTTTCATCCCGACCACGCCGAATCCGACTTCGGGTTTCTTCATGATCATGCCGCAAAAAGATGTCATCGAACTGAATATGAGTGTCGACGCGGCGTTGAAATACATTATCTCCGTCGGCGTTGTCGGTCCGAACCAACCTACCAATCATTGATTCAACTTTAGAATTTTTCATGCGTACAGATTATTGCGGTTTCATCAGTACGGCTCACCTTGGCCAAATCGTCACGTTGTTCGGCTGGGCGCATCGCCGGCGCGATCACGGCGGCGTGATTTTCATCGACCTGCGCGACCGCGAAGGCCTGGTGCAAGTGGTGATCGATCCCGACACGCCGGAGGCCTTTGCCAGCGCAGAAAAAGTGCGCAATGAATTCGTTCTGAAAATTATCGGCAAGGTGCGTGAGCGCCCGTCGGGCACCACCAACGCCAATTTAATCAGCGGCGAGATCGAAGTGCTGGCGAAAGAAGTCGAGGTGCTGAACCCATCCCTCACGCCGCCGTTCCAACTCGACGACGAAAACCTCAACGAAACCACGCGCCTGACTCATCGATTCTTGGATTTGCGGCGCGAGCAAATGCAGAAGAATCTGCGCTTGCGCTACAAGGTCGCGATGGCGGTGCGCAATTATCTCGATGCCGAAGGCTTCATCGACATCGAGACGCCCATGCTCACCAAATCGACGCCGGAAGGTGCGCGCGATTACTTGGTGCCGAGCCGCGTGCATGCCGGCGAATTCTTCGCGTTGCCGCAATCGCCGCAGTTGTTCAAACAATTGCTGATGATTTCGGGCTTTGATCGCTACTACCAGATCACCAAGTGTTTCCGCGACGAAGATCTGCGCGCCGACCGCCAGCCGGAATTCACCCAGATTGATATCGAGACGTCATTTTTGAACGAACAAGAAATCACCGCCATCATGGAAACCATGATGCGCAAGGTGTTCAAGACCACGGTCGATGTCGATTTGGTGGATCCGTTCCCACGCATGACATACGCCGAGGCGATGTCGCTGTACGGTTCCGACAAGCCCGATCTGCGTGTGCCGTTCAAGTTCACGGAACTGACCGACGTGATGAAATCCGTCGACTTCAAAGTGTTTGCCAACGCGGCTAACCTGGTGGGCGGGCGTGTCGCGGGATTGCTGATTCCCAAGGGCGGCGAATTGTCGCGCGGCGAGATCGATGCCTATACCCAGTTCGTCACCATCTATGGCGCGAAGGGCTTGGCCTACATCAAGTTCAACGAAATCGCCAAGGGCCGCAACGGCATGCAATCACCGATCGTCAAGAATCTTTCCGACGAGTCGTTGCAAGCTATCGTCGAGCGCAGCGGGGCAAAAGACGGCGATCTGATTTTCTTTGGCGCCGACAAAGCGAAAGTCGTCAACGACGCGCTCGGCGCACTGCGCGGAAAAATCGGCCACGAAAAAGGTTATGCGGAAAAAGCCTGGCACCCGCTCTGGGTCACGGATTTCCCGATGTTCGAATACGACGAAGAAGACAAACGCTGGGTCGCGCTGCATCACCCCTTCACCGCGCCGAAAGACGGCCACGAAGAATGGCTCGCTACCGATCCCGGCAAGTGTCTATCAAAGGCTTACGACATGGTGCTCAACGGCTGGGAAATCGGCGGCGGCTCGGTGCGTATTCACCGCGAAGACGTGCAAAGCAAAGTCTTCCGCGCGCTCAACATCAGCGCCGAAGAAGCCCAAACCAAATTCGGATTTTTATTGGAAGCCCTGCAATACGGCGCCCCGCCCCACGGCGGCATCGCCTTCGGCCTAGACCGCGTCGTCACGCTCATGACCGGCGCCGAATCCATCCGCGACGTGATCGCGTTCCCGAAAACCCAGCGCGCGCAATGTTTGCTAACGCAGGCACCGAGCGCGGTGGACGAGAAACAGTTAAAGGAATTGCATATTCGATTGCGGAATGTTGAGGTTGCGAAGGGTTAGATTTTTGCGATACATCGGGCCGGGAGGCACGTGGATATTGGGTCGTGGCGATGCCTGGCCGGACAAGCAATATGGGAGCGGCTCTTCGACCATGCGACTAGTAGGGCGGAAAAGCGAAGCGCCTTCCGCCGCGTGCGGGACGTCCTAAACGCAACCATGAATCCGCGTGGCTTAATCCAACAAACCACACAAGTGGTTAAATCGAAGCCACATTCGGCAGAAGGCCCTTCGCTTTTCGGCCCTACGAACTACAGATAATATGTACATCGACGGAACCTATATGAATCCCGAATACCTGAATGCAGCGGTGACCTTGACTGTCGGCCTAATCGCGCTCGCTGTCTACGGATTGACTAAAAAATCAGAACGTCAAAATGCCGCAATGATTATTCTCATGGACATACGTCATGCGGAACAGGTCGTACTTTCTATTCTTGAGAAAGGACTGGTTGACCGAACGATGCGCCCTATCCTCAGCGATAACAATTGGGGAAAGTACAAGCATCTTTTTGCGAAGCGCTTTTCCTCAGACGATTTTGCTGCGTTTAATCGTTTCTTTGATGCTTGCGTCGAAATTGAAGATGCTCGACGTAAGATGGTCGATGTTTTCTATTCCAACCTGCATGCTAAAGCTTCAAACTCACAAGAACGCTTGCTGGCTCTCGCGGAACGGGAACAAGATGCCGCAAAGTCGAGTAGAACCAAGCTAATTGAAATGATCGCATCGGAAATCTACGTGTACGAACCACAAGAACCTCGCGACCGGATTCTGAAAGCTTTGCAGCTTGTCGGTCGCCTTTCAAATACTATTGCATTTGAGAAACTGAAGAAGTCTTCTGGTGTTAACGCATGATGTCAAGCTTGGAGGATGTTTACCGGCGGGGCCGTAGGGCGGAATGGTATGAACGAAACTGCTGCCACCAGAAGCGTAGCACCCGACGTGGCCTTGGGCCATTCCGCCGTATGCTGACGGTGCGGACCCGCGTCGGCTCGGGTAGAATCCCCCAATGCCCAACTACCGCCGCAATCGCATCCCAGGCGGAACGTATTTCTTTACCGTTAATTTACTCGAACGTAAATCGCACTTGCTCGTCGAAAACATCGACGTTTTGCGCGCATCGGTGCGCAAGGTTCGCGCGGCACGACCGTTTCATATCGATTGTTGGGTCGTGTTACCCGATCACATGCATTGCATTTGGACTTTGCCGCCGGGTGATGTGGACTACCCATCGCGCTGGAAGGCGATCAAAATCGCGTTTGCGAAGGTAATTCCGAAAACCGAACGGTTGTCTGCCGTGCGTCTGGCGAAAGGCGAACGGGGTATTTGGCAACGACGATATTGGGAGCACACGATTCGCGATGATTTGGATTACGCGCGGCATGTGGATTACTTGCATTTCAATCCCGTGAAACATGGCCATGTCGCTCAGGTGAGAGAGTGGCCATATTCGTCGTTTTCTAGGTTTGTTGATGCAGGCGTTTACCCGATCGATTGGGCACAGGCTGATGCGAATTTCGTAGTCGGCGAGCGAGATTAACGCCCCGCATACGGCGGAAGGCGCTTCGCTTTTCCGCCCTACTTGCTCCTTGCTTAATGCATCTGTTGATTTTTAGGCTCTTGTATCCCACCATCCGCCCAACAAACACTTACTCAAGGCTTAATCGCAACGACTTTGCCGTCGCGCCAAATGTAAATCGGCGTATTGTGCGCGCGCGCGATTTCGTATGCGCGTTTTTTCGCGCGCTTCAATGCACGTCCAACGCTAAGGGTGAACTCGCTTTTTTTGGCCGGAGTAGATTTGATTTTCAAGGCCAATGCTCCTGCAACACCGGCTCCGCGCCGGAATTATCGAAGACCGCCCACCTATCGGCAAGCGGCCGATAGACCGTTTGAAAATTCTGCCAACTTCGATCGAATCGTCTCAACACATCTTCCTTTGGGATGTCATGCCCGCCGTGACGAACGCGCGCCGCAATACGTTTTAACGCGAGCTGCGGCGAAGCAAGTCGTAAGTATACAATTTCTATCCTGAATCCCGCATTTCTCAACTGGGTCAACCTCGACCGATAACCCTTCCCGCTCAGTGTAGTTTCAAACGCAAAATCGGTCATGGTCTTCGCTAAGCGATCCAACTCTCTTAGAAATAATTTCCCTGCCGCGATTTTGGCGAGATCGGGATTAAGTGGGGAAAGCCCCGCTGCGATCAAATCGGCATTTACAAAACGCGCCACGCCCGCTTCGCGCTGCAAAAAATCGCGCGCGAACGTAGTTTTTCCCGAACCGTTCGCACCGGC
>JANNFT010000295.1:0-2863 GCA_031380185.1 Pseudomonadota bacterium | reverse complement strand
CTCACACAGCTTGATGTGTTGGCGCAGGAGATTGTCGCGCGGGCAACTGCTGCCTATCCATCGCTGGACGGTAACAAGGTGTTAACGTTTGTGAATCAAGATGGCCGCCGCGAGGCGGTATCAATGCTGTTTGCGCAGGCGGCATGACGCTGTTCCTCTGAGCCACAGCAGCCACGGCAGGCGCACCACGAAACCGCAAAACAAACGCGTGTGCATCCAGGTCAATAACAGGTTATCGCGCACGTAGTTGAAGTGCGACACACCGCCTTCGTCGGCATTGAAATATTTCACCGGCGCGGAAACATTGATCGGTCTCACGCCGCGCCACACCAATCGTACCGCGGCTTCCACATCGAAATCGAAGCGCCGCATCCATGAGTTTGCCTCCATGATTTCGATCAACGGTTTGATGGGATAGACGCGAAAACCGAACAACGAATCGCCGATACCTTGCCAACAGGTCTCCAGGTTCGCCCACCAGTTCGAAACCTTGCGACCGCGCACGCGCAAGCTCGGCGCGCTGCTGTCAAATTGCGGTAATCCTAAAATCAACGCTTCGGGATTAGCGCTGGATTTCGCCATGAATTCGGCAATTTTTTCCGCCGGATGTTGTCCATCGGCATCCATGGTTAGTGCGTGGGTAAAATGCTCTTTCGCCGCTTCGCGTAAACCATGCAACACCGCGGCGCCCTTGCCGCGATTCTCGGGCAACTCGAAGACTCGAATACCGGAATCATTCTCCGACAATGCCGCAAGTTGTTCCGCCGTTCCATCTTTGCTGCCATCGACCACGATCCAAACCGGCGACCAATGACTTCGCGCCGCGCGCACCGTTTCCAATACTTTTGCGCCGGTGTTATAGCTCGGAATAATGACGAGGTGGGTTCGTGAGTCGTCGCTCATTTTTCGGGCGGCAGTTCACTACGAAAATAGTCTTCGAGTTCGGCGACGAAGTTTATGACGTCGCCCTTCACTTCAAAACGCTTGCCCAATCGAACGTGAAACGTAACCGGCATGTCGGGTTTTTTAGAAAATGGCCACCCTTTGCTTAAGCAAGGATTGTCGGTTTCGATGAATACGGTTTGGATCGGCGCGGCGGCGCGTTTCGCGATCAATGCGAATCCGCCTTTAAAGTCATTAATCGGTTTTATACGCGTACGCGTCCCTTCCGGAAACACTAACAACTGCTGCCCTCGCTTTACCTCCTCCGCGGCAAGACGAACCATATCCATCGGTGTATCGTTGCGAATATAGCCGGCAAGGCGCGAGCCGCCACCGAGAAAAATATTGTCCCAAATCTCGGCTTTCATAATGCAGACTATGCGCGGTAAGCGTGAAATCACCAACACCGCGTCGAGCAAACCAGGGTGATTTGCCGCGATGATTAAGCCCGGCTCATTGCGCAACGTATCCAACGCGCTTAAGTCCGCTTTGAACGTGCCGAGTTTAGTGACGAGGTATAGATAAAATCGAAACGCTCGGGACATCATGGAGCGGCCGAAGCGCGCACCGAGTTCGCGTGGCAAAATCGGATAGAGGATCGCGCTAGCGAGGGTGAACAATATTCCGCCGGCGCCGAATAGAAAAAACGCGCCGTAGATTTGCAAATATTCCACCGGCAGCATGAGCCAGCGTTTGAGCGGACTTTTCGGACTGTGCGCCATGACTTTGCTCTCGGTCGGTACGCCACTTTCCATGGGTATGCTGCTGCGCTGATTAATCTTTAGCCTCGACTAGAACTTTCGATTCCTTGAAGATCCAGGAGACAGCGATGCCAGCGGCGAAACTATTTTTTGATTTCAGCAGCGGGCTGTCTTCATAGGCCGCGCCGTTTAGGTTGGTCCACGCAGCGAAGCCGCCGATCCAATACTTCGGATAGCGCTTGCTGACGGCGGCGAGCAACTGCGTGCCGGCATAGCCGCCTTTTGCGTCGTATGCGGAACGTTGCGGCGTTGCGAATGCACTATCGACACCGTAAAAATATTGGTGATTCTTGCGCGTCGCAAACATCGGGCCGGCAGCGAGCCCGACCTTCCAACCGGCGCCGAGCATGGTGTTGCGCAGATCGAGATTGAGGCGCGGCTCGAACACCCAGCCGGTTTGCTTGGCATAGGTGAGGTCGGTAGCGAATACCGTGCGCAACGGCAATCGCAAATCGAGTTTGACGTTATTGTCTTCGCTTTTGCGCAAATGAATATTGAATGTCGGGCCAAATTCAAGCGTTGGGTCAAGGTCGTTCATGCCGCGCCGCGCTTCGTTCTCTGAACTTTTAACCGGCACGGAGGCGCCTAGACTCATATCGAGTTCCGCCCAGTCGCGAGTGTACAATAGGCCGCGAATCTTTTGCCGATCAACCTTGAAAAAATCGCCACGATAGACGAAGTAAGGAACCGGCAGAGCATAAACTTTCGATTCGTCGGAGCCGCGATAATGCGGAAATTGAATCACCGACAAACCCGCACCGGCTTCCCAGCGCGGCAATTGATCGGCCCGCACCGGCACCGCACTCATCGCGACGGACAGCAGCGCCCAAGCGCTTGGTTGTAATTTTCTAAACATATGCGGGAGATTGCTATGAACGCTCATTGTAACCGAGCTTTGCGCCGACTTCAGTCACCTCGCCAGGAGCCAAGCAGGGCGCGGCTCTCCAGACATACCAGAGCACCAGGCAGGCGCGAGGGACTTGCCCGGGGCCATGCCGCTGTGGTGAATGCGGGAACAATCCTCAAGTCGCCGCCCGCAGCCGTTTGGGGACTCGGGAATAATCTCTTTACGATGGCGCCACGCGGTAAGACTGCGGCTGAAGTTAAGCAAACTCGCAAACTAATAAATAATGATTCGGCTTTTGGACCTTTATTTCGAC
>JANNFT010000290.1:0-4051 GCA_031380185.1 Pseudomonadota bacterium | reverse complement strand
GTCGCGCGCCAATTTCGCCATGAACGATGCGGCAGCGACGACCGATGGTTCTTCAACCACCATCGGCACCAATACATCACGGCCGTTGATCAGGAAATTAGCGGCGATCGCGAATGGAAGTTCGAAGGTGCCGATGACGTTCTCGATCATGCCGTCGGCCCGCTCGATGTTGAGGGCGCCGGGTCTTGCGAGGCGTGTTGCTTCTTCTGGCGTAAGCGAGGCTGCTTTGGCGATATGTTCTAGCCGCTGTGATGGGGTTAGCGTACGGAAGTTGAGTAGGCGGGAATCGGTGGTCATTGAATTTTCCTTTTGATGCTGTGATGCGCTATGTCGGACTTACGCTAGTTGGATAAATTTAGCCGCCTGCCCCTCACCCTAACCCTCTCCCCGAAAGCGGGGCGAGGGGACTAAACTCCCTCTCCTGCACGTGAGAGCGCAACAATAGCGACGACTCAGCAATTTGCAACCGCTACACCGACAAATAAAGTTGCTTCACCTCAGCGTTGGCTTTGAGCGCGGCGATGGTGTCATGATAAACATCGCGTCCACGATCAATAACGACTGCACGATCAGCAAGCGACAAACAGAAATGAAGATTCTGTTCCGCGAGAATAATTGTCGAGCCCATCTCGCGCAATTTCTTGATCAGCTCGGCGATCTTTTGCACCATAATCGGCGCGAGACCTTCGCTCGGTTCATCCAAAAGCAACACGCTGGGGTTGCCCATCAGCGTGCGGCCGACGGTGAGCATCTGCTGCTCGCCACCGGAGAGTTGGCCGCCCATACGATTCTTCAGTGGTTCGAGCAGCGGCAGCATGTCGTAGACGCGGCGCAGGTTCCAGAAATCTTCGCCATCCTTGCCGCGCTTCGCTGCAATAATTAAGTTATCTTCGACAGTATGTTCGGGGAAAATTTGCCGGTCTTCCGGCACGAAGCCGACGCCGGCGCGAGCAATCAAATGCGCCGCGCGGCCCTGTATGGCCTGACCTTGCAGATCAATGCGTCCGGCGCGCAGCGGCAGCAATCCGGCAATGGCTTTCATGGTGGTGCTCTTGCCGGCGCCGTTACGGCCGAGCAGCGCCAGCGTTTCGCCCTTATTAAGGGTGAGCGACAGGCCGAATAACACCTGGCTGGTGTCGTAAAAAACTTCGAGTCCCTGCACCGTGAGAACACTCATACCGCCTCCGCGTGGGCGATGCCAAGATAGGCTTCGATCACCGCCGGATTATTGCGAATTTGATCGGGCGTGCCTTGCGCCAACAACTGGCCATAACACAACACGTTGACGTTCTGCGCGATACGAAACACGATGTCCATATCGTGTTCGATGAAGACCAGCGTCAGCCCGCCTTTTTGCCACAGGCGATAAACTGTTTCGATCATTTTCGTGCGCTCTTCCGGGCCCATGCCGGCGACCGGTTCGTCGAGCAACAACACTTTCGGTTTCATCGCCAGCGCAAGCGCGATGTCCATTAGCTTTTGATCGCCGTGAGAAAGATTGCCGCTGACGGTTTTAGCTTTCGTCGTCAGGCCCAGTAACTCCATGGTTTCGTCGGCACGCTCGCGGGTTTCGGGCAGCGGAAAGCGCCGCGTTAGATTGGTCGATTTTCCGGCCGGCGACATCAGCGCCGCGCGCAGCGATTCTTCCACCGTTAACGTTTTAAATAATTTCGCGACCTGGAATGCGCGACCGATGCCCTTGGTCACGATTTCGGCGCTCGACTGTTGCGTAATATCGTCGCCTTCGAGCAGCACTTTGCCGCTGTCGGGTTTGAGTGCGCCTGAGATCAAATTGAAAAACGTCGTCTTGCCGGCGCCATTCGGGCCGATAATTGCCGTCAGCGAACCTTGGGCGAAATCCATCGATACGTCTTTAGTCGCCGCAACGCCGCCGAAGGACTTGTTGAGATTTTGTACGCTTAGCGCAATCGCGCTCATGCCGCTTCCTTCGCTGACTTGCGGCGGAAAATCTGTTGCAGAAAATCAGCGACACCGCGCTTGAATCCGAGCGTGAAAATCAGCACCGCGATGCCCAATGCCAAGCCGTGGTACTCGGTGAACTTGGTGATCAAATCGTTCAGCGACAACAGCACGACGGCGCCGGTTATCGGGCCCATGAAGGTCTGCAAACCGCCGATCATGATCATAATGATGGCGTCGCCTGACGTGGTCCAGTACGCGAATTCAGGAAACGCGCCGGAGACAAACAGCCCCATCAAGATACCGCCGATGCCGGAAAAAATACCGGCGATGACGAATGCTTTCAGGCGAACTTGCCAGACTTCGATGCCGAGAAATTTCGCGCGGTCGGCATTGTCGCGCACCATGCGCAAGGTGTAGCCGAACGGCGTTTGTAAAATGTGGCGCATCGCCAGCAAACACGCAATCAACACGACGCAGGCAAACCAATACATTTGATTGTGATCGGCTAAATTGATGCCGAGGAACGGCGCGCGCGAAATGCCACCGACCAAGCCTTGATCGCCGCCGGTCAGGGATTGCCAGGAGATGATGATGCTGTGGATTAACATCTGAAACGCCAGTGTCAGGAAGCTGAAATAAATTTCTTTCAGGCGCACGCAGATGGCGCCGATCAGCAACGCCAGCAACGCGCAGAACAAGATGCTGCCAAAGAAGGCTAGCGGCAGCGATGCGCCGGTGTTTTGCATGATGATGCCGAACGCGTAAGCGCCACCACCGAAGAACATACCTTGCCCGAACGACACCATGCCGCCGAAACCGACCAGCAAGTTCAGCGAGGTGGCGAAGATACCGTAAGCTGCGACGCGGATGATGAAATCCAGCACCACCCGAGACGGTAAAACAAATGGCAACGCGGCGAGTATCGCCAATGCGATGAGTCCGATAAAAAGATCGCGGCGAAAAGCGTACGCGCCCATCAGCGGCTTTCCTTACCCATGATGCCGCTCGGCTTCAGCAGCAAGATGATGACCATCGCCACGAACATGATGCCTTCGACAAACAGCGGAAATCCGATCGAACCAAAGGAGCGCACCAAGCCCATCAACAAAGCAGCAACTAGCGCGCCGCTGACGGAGCCCATGCCGCCGATCACGGTAACGATGAACGATTCGATTAGAATCGAAAAGCCCATGCCCGGCGACATCGAGCGCACCGGCGCCGCCAGCGCACCCGCCATGCCCGCGAGGGCGCCACCGAGCGCGAATACCGCTGAATAGATTAAGCTGGTGTTCAGGCCCAACGCCGAAGTCATTTGCGGATTCACCGCGGCGGCACGAACGATTTTGCCGACTTTAGTTTTTACCAAAACGTACCATAGGACAATGGCGATTGTCGCTGCTGCGCCGATTAGGAATAAATAGAACGCCGGAATGATCCCGCCGCCAACGATAAACGGCGGCATTTGAAACATAGGCGGCATGCCCATGGCCTGAAATTCCGGCCCCCAAACAATTTTGACGACGTCGTCGAGAATCAGCACAAACGCATAACACACCAGCAACTGCATCAACACATCGTTGCCGTAGACGCGACGCATGAACAAGCGCTCGAAAACTATGCCGAACAGCGCGACACCGAGTGCCCCACCGACGATCGCGATCGCGAAGCTATCGGTGACGCGATAAACCGAGAGCGCCATGTACGCACCCAACATGTAGAACGAGCCGTGCGTGAAGTTGATCACGCCGAGCACGCCGAAAATCAGCGTGAGGCCGGCGGCGACCAGGAACAATAGACCACCGATAATCATTCCGCTGGTGGATTGCGTCACTACGCATGACAGTGACGTGAAACATTCGATTAGGGCCGCGAGGTCCAAGGAATTTCCCCGAAAATAAATGATCATCCCTTGTTTGCACGGGGATGCTCGGATGATTAGATTTTTATGGACGTTTGCGCGAATTAGTTCCGATCCCTCACCCCAACCCTCTCCCGCGAGCGGGAGTTTGGTCCCCTCGCCCCGTCGCCATCCTTATTCGAGGAAAAGAGGGGGACGGGGAGAAGGTTAGGGTGAAGGGTGGGTTCAGCAATGCGCGACAAGACGTATCTTAATTGCGAAAATTTTAAA
>JANNFT010000253.1:0-45439 GCA_031380185.1 Pseudomonadota bacterium | reverse complement strand
ACGCGGCGGTGGGTGGCCGAGGATTTTTTCGACGTCCGGTTGAATTTCCGCCGTGATCCAAAGCACCGAGGGGGGAGGGGTGGCGCCGAAGGCTTCCGACAGAAATTCCTCGGGTGCGAGGTAAGTTTGTTCATCGGCTGCGATCGCGGGTATCGCCCAGGCGGTGAAAATAAGCAGCAATGTTCGAACGCGGTGGTTCATATTTAGCTGGGCGTTACTTTTTCTCAAACGTCACTTTTGCGAAGGCGAGAAACGATGCAATCGAGTGACGTCGTCCCCTCGAAGGCGGGGGAACCCAGTGTCGTTAAGCGAAAGCCGCTGGATTCCGGCCTTCGCGGGAATGACGGTAAATTGAATACGGAATTAATAACCTGCATCCCTATAGTCTAAAACATATAACCCACACCCAAGTTGAATCGATCCTTTCTATTATCTTGTTTAAAGTTTTGATAGTCCATTTTGAATACGACTTGCGGATGCAGCTTAAAGTTAACGCCTAGCGTAGTGACGGTTTCGTTGTTTTTCGGATCGGCCGTCAAGCCGTTCGGCACGCCCGCTTGTGTGTTGTAGCGCTCGTAGCGGCCGAAGGGCGCGAGTTCCATTTCAGCGCCGATCGGAATATGGTATCCCACCTGGCCGTAATAGCCGTAAAACGATGTTGGCGCGACCAACGTCGCGTCACCTTCGCGCGCAATCGCCGCAGCCGAGACTTGATCCGCATCGCCGAGCGTGCCGCGCGCATACAGCGCTTGCAAATCCAATCCGCCGAGACGGTACTGTGCATGCAAATCCCATAGCAACACACGTGCGTCAACACCCTTGAGTGCCGCGTCCGACACGCCGTTTTGCCCAGTGTTGCCGGTGAAAAACGCGCTGCCAACGGTTAGTCCCGGAACGCCGCGATAGTTCAACGCGCCGTACAACGCAAAATCATGGGCAGCCGCTTCGCGTAGTTCGGTACGCATTTCGCGAATGCCTTTCTCCGGCGCGCCCCATTTACCCGCATCGAGGCCGGACACGATGCCGACATCGTAGCGCAGCCCTTCGAACACATTGCCGGAAACGCCAATCCCCGCTTCGCGCCAGGTGGTAGGAATGATGCGGCTCTCCACTTCGTTGCGTTCGACGCCGAAGAAGGTCGGCGGCTCATGGGTTTCGTTCAAATTGCCGATCGGAATTAAGAAGGCGCCGGCTTTAAAATTTAGCGCATCGTTAATGCGATATTCGAGAAACGCTTGCTCCAATTCAACCGCGCCTCCGCCGCCTTCGACTAAAGCATGCTCGATTTCCAACTCGGAATAAAAACGCAAGCGATCGTTGAATTTGTGGCCGTAAAACATCACAAAGCGATGAAAGTCAATCTCGTCTTTTTTGTCGCCGTCGCGATAATTGTTGTAGTGCAACTCGCCATAGGCGCCGAAGGAATTGCTTCCTGCCGCAAGGCCGCTCATGTTGCCGCCGGTGGCGGAAGGCGGCGCCGCGGCGGCGCTTGTGTCCGCGACCGATGCGGACGGGGGCGCGGTTCGTTGCGATTTGATCGTCGCCAATTCAGCCCGTAACTCGTCGAGTTCTTTTTGCAGTATTTCTAGCTTTTGCTCGATTGAGGCGTCGGCAGCAAGTGCGCCTTCCGTACAAAATACGAGTGCGATCGCTGCGGCGAGATAGTGGTTTTTCATTTTTGGGTTCCTTCTAGGGTGTTGTTAAAGATAATAGTACTAATGATAATGATTCGCATTATCTATTGCAAGCATAATTTGAACTGATTCATTTCGGCCCGAATGCCGACTGAACTACCATTTGGAGATGGCGGGTTTAGGGTAAAGCGCGCAGCAAGAATCGAACGACGTTTTCGCCCATGATGTTACGAATCGCCACTTCGTCGAAACTGGCTTGCTGTAGCGCAGCGGTGATGGCGCCCATGCCGGCCGCGTCGATAGGCGTGGCAACATAGCCATCCCAATCGGAACCCAGCGCGACGTGTTCAATCCCGGCTACTTTGACGGCGTAGCGAATCGATTTTACGATGGCAGCGATATCCGCGCCGCACGTGGCGTATTGCCAAAAGCCGAGGCCGATGAGTCCGCCGTGGGCCGCGATGCGTTTAATTTGGTCGTCGCTGAGATTGCGGTTGTTATCGCACGCGCCAGTCGCGCCCGTGTGCGAGACGATGACTGGGCGATTGGACAGTCGCAAGACATCATCTATGGTTTGCGCCGAGGCGTGCGCCAGATCGATGATCATTTTCCGGCGTTCCATTTCCGCGACCCAAGTCTTACCGAGTTGGGTGAGGCCGCGTTGGCTTTCCCCGCTCGCAGATGCGCCGATTTCGCTGTCGGCAAGATGGGTCGGAGAGATCATGCGAAAGCCCGCTCGATAAAGCGCACCCAGGTTGGCCAGCTCACCTTCAAGCGCCTGTGCGCCTTCAATCGTCAGCCAACCGGCTGTGACGCCGCTCTGGGTGCCGCGTTTGGTGATGTATGCCTGAAGATCCGCTCTGGACTTGATGATGACGAGGGCACCGTTCGAGCGCGCGGCGAAGTTATGCAGCTTTTCCGCTTGGTATAGCGCGCGTTGCTGCAGGCTGGTCCAGGTGCGTGGCGGCCAGAGTTGCGCGAGGCTAAGCAAAAGTATATTATCGGTCGCGGCGCTGTTGCGCTCGATGTTCGCGCCACGCGGCGTTTTGGTCACCACCGCGAAGCCTTGCAGCGCGACATTTCCTTTGATCAAACGCGGAATATCAACGTGACCCCAGTCGTTTTCCTTAAGCAAATCGCGATCCCAGAGCAAGCTGTCGGCATGGAGATCGGCCACGATCAGCCGCCGGTGTAAATCGCCTGGTCGGGTTAATCTGGGTGCTGCGCTCGTGAGTTTGTTGTGGCTGCTATCGACATAATGCGGAACCGCGTAGAAAAAGATTCCCATCGCCACCGCTGCGAGAATTGCCAATGCGAATAGGACCTTTTTCACTGATCGACTTAAACGCCGAGTTGCGTTGCCAAATCGAGAAAATCGCTGGCGTTTGCGCCAAAACGCTTTTCGTGTTTCAGATCGGTCTTTCTGGTGGGATTGAATTCTTTCGGCCGCGTGACAAATGCCGTCTGCATGCCGGTTTTTGCGGCGTGATCCAGATCGTCTTTGTGGGCCGCGACCATCATGACTTGATCCGACGGCAGATCGAGCAGACGCGCCGCCGTTAAATAGGACTCGGGGTCGGGCTTATAGTGTTTCGCGAGCTCGGCCGAAAGAATCAGGTCCCAGGGCAACCCGCCGAATTTCGCCATGTTTGTCAGCAGCGAGACGTTGCCGTTGGACAAAGGCGCGATGATGTATTTGGTCTTAAGGCGCTTCAGGCCGCGCACCGAATCGGGCCAAGGTTTTAGGCGATGCCATACGCGGTTCAAATCCGCGATGTCTGCCTCCTTGAGCCCCTGGATGCCGAATTTTTTCAAGAGATCATCAAGAATCATGCGATGTAAAACATCGATCGTTAGCCACGGCAGTTCGCCTTTACGCACCCGATCCATCGCCGGCGCGTAACCGCCACGCCAAGCATCGGCGAACTCCGCCGGATTGACGGCCAGGCCTTTGCGGTCGGCCAGAGCGCGCATTTCCCGAATGATGCTGCCACGATAATCGACGACCGTGCCGAATACATCGAACGTCAGCGCTTTAACCTGTTGTAAACTGCGTTTCATCAATCATCTCCGAATTAGTGAGGTAAGAATGATACAAGTTAAACCGGCCGAAAGTGAACTCGCGACCCTTGCCGGCGGATGTTTTTGGTGCATCGAAGTGATATTTGACGAACTACGCGGCGTGACTGATGTCGTTTCCGGTTACATGGGTGGTACGAACGCGAATCCGACCTACCGCGAGGTATGTTCCGGCAACACCGGGCATGCGGAAGTGATCCAAGTCCACTTCGATCCGAAGGTAATTTCATTTAAAGAAATATTGGAGGTATTTTTAACGATTCACGATCCGACCACGTTGAATCGTCAAGGTAACGATATCGGTAGCCAGTATCGTTCGGCAATATTTTTTCATTCATCCGAACAGCAGCGCATCGCTGCCGAGACGATTGCTGAGTTCAATCGCGAGCGGGTTTGGGATCGCCCCATCGTCACTGAGATTAACACCGCGCAAGCTTTTTATGCCGCCGAAAATCATCACCAAGAATATTACGTTAATAACCCCGAACAAGGCTATTGCCAGATCATCATTGCGCCGAAAGTGGCGAAGTTTCGCAATAAATTTCTCGCCAAACTTAAGGGAACTTAAACTCGTCGCATAATCGAGATATACTTTAGAAAAGTCGACCGCATTACCAACTACAAGTTACTAAATTACGGCTGCTATGGTTCAATCATTCGATCAGTTTTCCACACTCGACGATCTCGGCAATTTCGCGCCCATTCTCCGTTCGCGGCCGGATATCTTGGTGCTGGTGCAGTTGTTTCGCGGATTGCCGGTGGAAGACGTAGAAATTATCGCGCATTACATGCGCGCCTATGTTGCGCTGGAAGACACCGTGGTGTTTCGCGAAGGCGAGATCGGCGACGCGGCGCTGTTCATTGTCGAGGGCATGGTGCACGTCTATCGCGGCGATCCGATTGACGGTGTGACATTGGGAATATTGGATCGCGGCAAAACCTTTGGTGAAATGGCGCTGGTTGAAAATTTGCCGCGCTCTGCGACATGCCTGGTATTGCACGACTCCATGTTTGCGGCGCTAACTCGCGAGAGCTTCGAGCGCCTCTCCGCGAATCATCCGCGGCTCGCCATCGCGGTGTTGAAAGAAGTCTCGCGCATGCTGTCGAATCGACTGCGTCATGCTAACGAATTTCGCGAAGGCGGATTGTTCGATTTTCTCGACTTGAAATGATATCCAGCGGGATTTCGACCGCTGAACTTTCCGACTGCGGCGGGTACGATTTCATCGCGTGCGACGAACCGCATGCGCTTATCTTCCGGCAAGGCACGGGCCAGGCGCCAATGGCGCGAAGACCATTGGCTAGCCTAACGCGAGCCGGTATCCATGCGGCGGCCGCCTTGCTGCTATAGTTCGCGCAATTCGCGCACACGTTCGTCGGCGCCCGGGTGGGTAGAAAAATAATCGTAACTTTCCTTATCGCGCTCGCGGCCGTGGGCTTTTTCCAAACGCTCCAACATATTCGCAAGGTAGCCCGGCGAAATATTGTTGTGCATCAGCATCGACGCGCCGAAAGCATCGGCCTCGCGCTCGAAGTCGCGGGAATACCTCGCCTGCAATATTGCCGCCGGCGCACTCGCCAAAATGCTACTGATATCGCCCAAATACCAACTAATCACCAGGCCCACGATCGTGCCCTGCAAAAGTTGCCGTAGGCTGTGGCGCTTTTCCAAGTGACCGAGCTCGTGAGCGAGCACCGCATAAATTTCCCGATCGTCTTTCGCAAGTGCGACTAGCTCATCGATCATCACGATATCGCCGGAGGGCAGCGCAAATGCGTTCGCCCCGATTTTCGGACTGTAGCGAAAGCGAATCGTATACGACGGTTTTTTCCCGGCGGGCGGCGCCAGTTGTTCGAATCCGGCGATGAGTTGTTTTTGTCGCTCTTGCGGTAATCGGCTGGGCTTGAACACCGATTCGTCGAGCGTTTCCAATACATGCTCGCCCAACTTAGCGATGGATTTCTCCGGCAATTGTTGCGCGATGACATCGGCGAACAGCGGCAAGCCAAAGCGATAGCCGGCCCAGATGAACGCGATGCTAAACAGCAATGCGCCGATGACCCAAACTCCATTTTGTTGCCAACGCACCACGGCTTTTTCTTGGTAGCCGGTTTGCTCGAGCAGGGCGTTGAGCCCCGCATGGTCGCTCACTTCACATATCGCGCCGTCGGCGAATGTAATGAGTCGCGGCGCGCTGCCCATGGGTTCGGATACACGCACGCTGGCGAGCGGTTCGTCGCGCGCGACGCCGTCGCCTTCGAGGTGAGCGCGATCGCCCGTCACCGTGAGCGTGACTGCGTGACGTGTGGCAGTTTTACCGTCGAAGTAACTGGCTTGGATCATGATTTCGGAGCATCAATTTCGTCATTCCCGCGAAGGCGGGAAAACGAGTCCAGAGGCTGATGTTTTGATCTTCGGCCATCCCGTGCCTTACGTCGAACGACGCTGGGTCCCCGCCTTCGTGGGGACGACGAATTCTCATTAAAACGAAATATCCACATCGAACATTTCTGCCGTCTCCTCGCCCGTAGCGCTTTGCTGTTGCGACTGCCCAGCGAGAAAGTCTTCAAATGAACCGTGCGGCGCAAAAGCCATCGTCTCCAAGCGATAGCGTAACAGGCGAATTGTTGCGAAGGGCTTATACAAACCCAAAGTGAAAATTATCAGAATGAAATTGGTGAACGTGATAAAGAACAGGTTGCGTGCCGATACATCGCTGCTGAACGAGTGTTCGCCGAGCTTGGTGTGGTTCCACACGATGTTTTGTAATCGCGCTTGGATATACGGGCCGATAATCGCCTGTAACACCGCGAACGCGAGAATAACAAATACGACAACCATAAATGGCGCAAACGATGACCTCTGCTCATGATGAGCAACTGCCATCATTTGGAAAATTCCGCCACCTAATGCGCCAAACACAAACAACGTGCCGAGAGCTAACAAGCCCGCGATCATATAGACTTTATAGTATTGCCCCACTGTTGCGGAAAAGCTGAATTGGGTTTGACCATAGCGGCTGTTATTGTGCTGGTAGCTCTTAATTTGGTGGTGCGTATAAGGCCAAAACGCGCCGATGAAACTGGCAAGTAGTGTCAGCCAGAGAAATACGTGGTAGGCGCCGCCGGTCGGACCATCGAACCCAAACCGTAAGCCACGATAACTGCTATTGAATAACTTGAATTGCAGTGAGCGCTTGATCAAAATTGGAAATACGGCCGCTAGCAAAATGAATAATACAACGCCGATCAGCGGTGAAATTTGCCACGAAAACTGAAATCCAAGCAAGGCCGCCAGTGCAATACCGCGCCCCCTTAGTATCGCAATCGGATTGCCGTGATAATCGAAACTGGTTCCGGCCAGCGCGGTGTTGCGGTAAAAGTACTGCAACTTGCGCACCTTCGCCCAGGCTGAATAGATGCCGAGCGTGGCGATGTTCAGCGCAATGTTGACGATCCAGATGCTGAAATATTCCGAGCCTTTGCCGCTGAAAGTAAATGGCAGGGACGGCTGTTGATTGAATGCGAGTTGTTGTTCCACTGCGGCTCCCTCGGTTAAGTGCCGTTAGTGTAGCTGATTCGGCAACCACGCCGTGATGTGCGGGAAAACGATCGTCAGCACCAAAACCATCGGCGCCGACGCGTCAAGTAAGGTCGGCGGCGTAGCTAAAGTTCATAGCGAAAAGGCATGGGAGCATGACGTCTTTTTTAACGATTACTTTCAATGTCGCGTCTGCTTCGGATCGTTCCAACGTTGCGGGTATAGTACACGCAACGTCGTAGTTTCGAGAGCGGTCTTAGGCATTCGGGAGCGTAAGGTTCCAGGGTTACGGTGGACAAATTAATGTCATTGAGGGTAAAAATTATGAAACTGAAACTGATATTTAGCTTGCTGATCTGGCTCGGCGCAATGGTTGCACAACCAGGCAGCGCCGCCGATGCGGCGAAATCCGCCAAGGCAACTTTTGCCGGCGGCTGTTTTTGGTGCATGGAGCCGCCGTTCGATATATTGCCGGGCGTTCTTTCCACGACGTCGGGTTACACCGGTGGCAAAAAATTGAGCCCGACCTACCGAGAAGTGTCAGATGGCGAGACTGGCCATGCCGAAGTGGTGCAGGTCGTTTACGATCCGACCAAGGTTTCCTATGAGCAATTGCTCAATGTCTATTGGCATAACGTCGACCCGACCGTGAAAAATCAGCAATTCTGCGATCATGGATCGCAATATCGCACCGGCATTTTTGTTCACAACGAAGAACAAAAAAAGCAAGCGGAAGCGTCACGATCCGCGCTGCTCAAAGCGAAGCCTTTCAAGGCCGATATCGTTACCGAAATAACCGCTGCGAGTACGTTTTATCCCGCGGAGGATTATCACCAGGACTATTATCTGAAGAATCCGGTGAAGTATAAATTTTATCGTTTCAACTGTGGTCGTGATGCGCGGCTGAAAGAATTATGGGGCGAAGCGCCAAAATGATAGAGAGGACATGACAAAAAAAATCGTATGGCTAGTCGCGCTGCTCGGCATCGCGACGCTAATGATCGTCGGCGCCTGCGTCTCAAAAAATCCTAACTACAATGTGTCGCGTAGTCACCATACGCCGGACGGCTTTCGTAATCTTTACGCGGTAGAACATCCCGACGGTTTCTGGAAATGGAAGCGCGATCAGTGGCGAAACGGCTTGCCGAAGAAACCGCAAGGCGGCTATCGATTTCCGCTGCTGAAGCCCGATACGATTTTTCTCAACGCCAATCGCAGCGATGCGACCGTGACCTGGATCGGCCACGCGACGCTGCTGTTGCAATTGCAAGGCGTGAACATCCTGACCGATCCGCATTTTTCCGAGCGCGCATCGCCGGTAGATTTTGCCGGGCCGAAGCGAGTCGTCCCAGCGGCGCTGACCATTGATGAATTACCGCCTATCGATGTCGTCGTAATTTCGCACAATCATTACGATCATCTCGACGCTACGAGCGTTATCAAACTCAATAAGCGCGGCAACGGAAAAACGCTGTTCCTTGTTCCGCTCGGCCTTAAACGGTGGTTCAACGCGCGCAAAATCGACCATGTCGTCGAGATGGATTGGTGGGATGAACGCAGCGAACTCGGCGTTAAATTTGCCTTAACACCGATGCAGCATTGGAGCAAGCGCACGCTGTGGGACACCAATCAAGCGCTGTGGGGCGGCTGGCTGGTCCAGTCCGAAAAAAGCTTCAAGTTTATTTTTATCGCCGACTCGGGTTATTCAAAGGACTTCGCCGAAATCTACCGGCGTTACGGCGCAATTGATTTCGCCGCTGTGCCGGTCGGGCACTACGAACCGCGCTGGTTTATGAAAATGCAACACGCCAATCCTCCGGAAGCGTTGCAAATGGTTCAGGATTTACATGCAACGCAAGCGATCGGCGTGCATTGGGGAACGTTCGATGATTTGACCGATGAATCGCTGTACGATCCGCCGAAGTTATTAGCCGCAGCGCTTGCCGAAGCTAAATCGCCGACGGATAAGTTAGCGCTGATGATGCATGGAGAAACGCGGAAATTAGCGCCGCGATGATTTTGCCGCCATGCCTTTGCGTCTTTGCGGGATCGGCGCTGGGCATGGGGCAAGGCGCGGGGCTAGTCTGGCGCCACTGCGTCCGGGAATGCCGCGCCGGGCGCCATTGTTCACGAGCGCTCTGACTCGATGTTAATCGAAGAGACTGTAAGGGCCAAGCAAAGTTAATTCGTAGGCGATAAGCGATGTGTAGCCGATGAACGTTGCCAGCAAAATATGCACGGCGCGAACTTTTAGAAAAAACGCAAAGCGCTGATGCAAGATCAGCAGTATGACCGCTGCGACCGTCAGCGCCATCTTGACGCCAACAAAAACATACAGCCCCTTATCCAGCAAGTAAGCCATAAATGGATTGAGTTCGGAGCCACCGCGGGAAATCAATTCGAGAGTGAAGAACGCATCGGCAACACAGAGTAAAGCAATGCCGACGGCCAGCACGAAAAGGGGCACGCTATACCAATCGGTGTAATAAACCACGCTCTCGTCGTCGCGGCGGCGTTCGCGTCGGCGCGAATAAAAAAAAGCGTTAAGCATGCTTTTCAAATCAGTTTTGCGGCGCTCGGCGCGATCGCGACGG
This sequence comes from Pseudomonadota bacterium, assembly GCA_031380185.1. GTDB lineage: Bacteria > Pseudomonadota > Gammaproteobacteria > Burkholderiales > JALYOK01 > JALYOK01. The sequence goes on along the minus strand of JANNFT010000253.1, from coordinate 35,591 downwards.
TTTGCGGCGTTTAGCTGCTCGGGGTCAACTTTGTTGTTGTTTGAACTCACACCGAAATGCTCCGTTTATTCACTTACCGATTAGTTTTTCAAGATCCGCGCGGTTCAACGGACCCACCCGATGCAGCACTTTTTTCCCGTTGGGATCGTACAAAAAAGTCGTAGGCAATACCATGATTTTACCGAACTGGGCAGTCACAGTTTCGTCGCCCAGAACCAAAGGATAGTTCATTCCTTGTTTCTCGGCGAATCCAAAAACCTGCTTTCTGTCGTCAATATCGACGGCAATGCCGAGGACCATCAAGTCTTTGTTTTTTCGCGCGGTGTAAAGCTCGGCGAATTCGGGAATTTCTTCCAAGCACGGTGGGCACCAGGTAGCCCAGAAATTCACCACCACCCATCGGCCTTGGTAGGCTTGCAGATTGTGAATCTTGCCGGTCGCGTCCGCGAATCGAAAATCATCAGCGAAACTTTGAGCGCAAAGCGACAGTTGCAAGAGCACGAACAAAACGACGTTGAGAAAAATAAAGCATGGTTGATTCAGTAAAATCTTCGAATCGTGTCGAACAGTTGCGAGGTTTATCACAGAAACTCCGTTAATTTATCGACAGATAGTTCTAATGGCCGTGACTTTGCTTTAGAATTCTAGCAATTAAGCTGCTCTGAGTGAGAACATGTCCTTTAAGTTTTCTGTTCCGACCGCCGACCCGACCGATTCGGGCGGGCACGTTATGCGCGCAAAACAGGCCAAAGCGTGGCTCGACACGTTAGTGGATCAGCCGCTGATGGATTCGGCGCGCGGGATGTATAGCACCATCTACGCTAGCAATAGAGTGCGTCTGGATGACGATGAGCGCTTTAAGCTGCTCGAAATCTACGGCGGAAAACTCTACCCCGTGCTCGTGGCCCTGTCGTTTGATTTTAACGAAGTGCGCTTGCCGCTTACCGAGACGGCGCGCGAGGCGGCGAATCTTAGCCGCGATCTGTTGATCGAATTTGCCTACGGCTACAAAATAATCTTGTTGGAAAAAGCCAACAAGCTAATATTGTTCAGCGCAAAACGTCAGTTACCGATCTTACTCCATCGCGCCATGAACGCGCTGTCCGATCTTCTGACGCTTTCCTACAAGACCTACACGCCCACCCCGGCGGGCGTCTGGCATGAAATTCACCAGATTTACCATTATGCCCAGTTTCACGCCTTGCACGACCAGCCGATCGATAGCGGGCGAACGGGGGAAAACTCACCGATCAGCGTTCTCTATAAGCAAGCATTGTTGCTCGCGCTGGCCGATCCGTATCGACTCATGCCGGGCGAAGTCGACAAGGTCGCGAACATTGTCGCGCATTTTAGCGGCGGCGCGATCATTATGCCATTTTCAGCCGATCTGTCCGGCGCAGGATTATTTTTGGTGCAAAGCGATAGTGATCGTGCGCCGAAAGCGCTAGCGGCGTCGACCAATATAACCCCGGCGCCGATCGACAAGGTTATCAGCACGGCGAATCTCTCGTTCACGCTGAGCGAATTAATTCAGCAGCTCGATAGCGGTGTGGCGCTGAAGTCCCTTGCGCTGCCTTTTGTCGGCACATCTGCCCAAGCGAGCGATCTATTGCGTCGGCTGTCGCGCGCTTGGAGTTTGCCGCCAAAACGCGCCTTCAATCGTCAGCCGACCGTGGCAGTCGCAGAGATTTGCGCCGGCATCAAAGCGGTCAATCATTATCTAACGTTGCAAGCGGATCCAGCGCAAAGCCGCGAACGCACCCGTCTGCAAGCTGCAGCAACGATGTCGTTCAAGGCGGTTGCAGAGGGATGGAATACTGAATTGCGACCGGAATATTTGACCAATCAGTGTGAGATATTGAACCAAAGCGCGAGCGGCCTGGCGTTGCGAAAAACGCCGGATTCCAAACCGCTGGTAGCCGTCGGCGAAATTATCGGCGTGAAGTTGCCGGAACACGATTCTTGGAATGTTGGCGCGGCGCGATGGGTACAGTCGAACGATGCACAGGAAATCGAGCTTGGCATCCAATTAATCGCGCCAAGTGGTGTTCCGCTTATGATCGAAGCGGCGAGTGGCCCATTGGTTCGCAAACGCGAAGCGCTGCTGTTGCCCGGCGTGGAAGCGTTGCGGCAAGTGCCGACAATTCTGGCGCCGCGAGACACTTTTCGTGAAGGCATGGAATATAAATTGGAATATCAGGATCGCATCGATGGCATCCGCGCAACGCGGCTGGTGGAACAAACCACACATTTCGAATTGTTCCAGTTTATCGCGATTTAGGAAATCTATTCTCGACTCAACATGCGCCGCGCTTGACATAGTCGGAGGTTTCCATGGGTGATGTGCTGGTGCTGTACTACAGCCAAAGCGGCGCGGTGAAGCAGATGGCGCAACTGGTTGCGCGCGGCGTCGAGCAAGTGCCTGGTGTGAAAGCGCGATTACGCACCGTCCCTAAAGTCGTGCCGATCACTCAGGAAATTGCGCCTGCCGTACCCGATTCGGGCGCGCCTTATGCCGAGCTCAATGATTTACAGGATTGTATCGGCGTTGCGTTGGGATCGCCGACACGCTTTGGCAACATGGCCGCCGCACTCAAATATTTTTGGGATGGAACCAGCGAGTTGTGGCTTAAGGGCGCCCTGGCGGGCAAGCCCGCTGCGGTCTTCACGTCGACGGGAACACAGCACGGCGGCCAAGAAACCACGTTGATTTCGATGATGCTTCCACTGATGCATCACGGCATGCTGATCGTTGGATTGCCCTATACGGAAGCGGCCCTATCAACCACTCGTAGCGGTGGATCGCCGTATGGCGCCAGCCACGTGGCGGGTCTGACCAACGACACGATTATCAGTGAAGACGAAAAGAAACTGACGATTGCGTTAGGTAAACGTTTGGCGCAAGTCGCGGTCAAATTAGCCCAATAGTAATCGCGCCACGAGCCAATACCGGTGAGGCTCTTGAACTAACCCCCAGCGCGTCCGGGCATTCAGCGGATGCTTTCCGGAGTAATCGATTTTGCCGCGGCCGGATCCAATTGAGACAATTGTTCTAACGCTTCGTCGAGCGCTTTTTTGTCGCCGCTAGCGCGATGGGCGCGAGCAATATAGAGCCACGCTTGCGCATGGTTGGGCGCGAACTCGATTGCCTTATTTAGCACGATGACTGCGTCGGAAAAACGCTTGAGGTGATACAACGATTTGCCGAGCGCAACCCATGACTCGGGATTTGCGGAGTCATCTTGGGTCCACTGGTTGGCGTAGTGGAGGAGTCCTTCCCAATCGTTGACCGCTTCGTGAGCAATGGCGCGCATGAACGGCGGCTGACTAGCGGGTAAACGTTCCCAAAACGCCTCGGTATTCTTTGCGCCTTCGAATTCTGCGGCGCGTGCCTGCATTAACCGTTGTACCCAGGTCGCCGGAACGGCGAAGAAGAATGATCCGCCTGCCTGGGACTTAAATGTGATGACGCCGAGTAACTTGCCGCCTCGATCGAATAAGCCGCCGCCGCTTTCGCCGGAATCGAACGCCGCGGAGGATTGGATCACGCGGCCGCCGTCTAAATTGTGCAATCCGCGCACTTGACCATCGGTTACTTCCATTCGGCCACCACCGGGATAGCCCGCCGCAATAACTTCTTGCCCGACGCTAATGGCCGCAGAATCGCCGAATTCGATTGGTTTGCCTATGTCACGGGTGACGACCAGCAAGCATAAATCATGTTCGATATCTTTGATCTGCTCCTTCACTTTCCATTTCGAATTCCAGGCGACGATGTCGATAGCGCGCGCCTCGCGAGTGACGTGGCAGTTTGAAATGACTTTGTCTTGCGCGACGACGATGCCGGAGCCGGTTGCCGTTTTGCCTTGCTCCATGACGGCGTGAACTCGAACAATACTTGGCCAAATTTTTTGGTACAACTTTCTGTCGAGCTCCGCTCTCGCTGTCAGGGCGAAAAGGCAAAGCGTGAGCAATGTCCACTTAGGATTCATCGTGCAATTCCATCGTTACGACTTTTGAGAATCGGCTGAGGGTTTACGCGCCGAAAGACAACAACGATTACTTAGTGTCGATTAGGGCAACACAGGTTCCATGAATGCGAGAACATCATCGCCAATTGGGCAGGGACTCGCGCCTTCGCCGCACGTTTCGATTGGCGCGACCGTGCTTAGCCAATATTTGCCAAGACTATGCTGCGCGTTCAACGAGAGCACCTGGCGAAACGCCGAGGTGGCTTGTTCTTTTTTGCTCAGTGCGACACAGGCTTTGCCGATCGCCATCCACGATTCGGCGTTGTCGGATTGTTGCGTGTTCCAACGCTGCGCCAGATCGAGAAGTCCGGTCCAATTCTGCCGCGATTCTAAAGTGGCTGCCTGCAGGAAAAACGGTTGTTTAACCTGACCGCGCTGATAAAAGGCCATGTCTAAACTCTTTGCCACATCGACGGCATCGGACCGCGCCACGAGCGCCACAACCCAAGCCACCGGCATGACGAAGTGAAAATCGCCGCCGCCAACCGCGCGAAAGGTGAGGATACCGGCCAAGTTGCCGTCGCGGTCAAACAGTCCGCCGCCACTGGCGCCCGGATTAAAATTGGCATTGGTTTGAATTACTTCAGCGGAATCGAGGGCGTGCAATGCCCGAACCAAACCGCACGACACACTGAAATTGCCACCGCCCGGGAAGCCGGCGGCGTGGACTTCCTGGCCGATTTGCAATTGCTGAGCGGTCGTGGCCGGGGCAAACGGTATTCCAGGCGCCGAGAGCAGGCATAAGTCATGCTCCCGATCCGCAGCTATTAGTTTCGCAGGCCAGTGTTCGCCGTCGCGTAACACTAGGATTTTTTTGGCCCAAGTTAGGACGTGACAGTTAGTGATCAATTTATCTGGCGCGACCAACACAGCCGATCCGGCTTGCACGGTTCCCGAATTACGTTCGGCGCTAATTTTGAAGGTGGATGACTGAATTTTTACTAGGGTTTCGGGTGACGGATCGGCAATGGTTAAAACGCTATAGGCGCTTAAAACGCACGCAAAAATAGAGCGAAATGTCGACGTCATTGCCATGTTGTTACCGGGTTGTTCTTTAAATTCGCGGAGCCTCGAATTGAAGAGTGGTCTAATTATTGGCCCGTGTCAATATGACAGGCGTATTACAAACCAACATGATGGTGGCGCAACATCCCCGTCCTGCCTTAGTCTTGGCGCAATGCACGCGGAACGGCGCATGGATAATGGGTGGCGGAAGGCCGTTGCGGCAGCTTGTATTTACGGATTTTAGATCGATTATTCCGTCGAGCGTTATGTTACTAAGAATATAACAATCGGGTAGAATGGGTTTTAGCAGAAAACTGGCGTCATGTATCTCATACGAATCGTTTTATTGATCGTCGCGTTACTCAACTTAAACGGCGGCGCGTTTGCCGATACCTTGCGACTCGGTACGACCACAACAACAGAGGATTCTGGTTTGCTCGCTTGGCTTATCCCGGCGTATGAAAAAAAATCCGGCGATAAAGTTCGCGTGACCCTGGGCGGCACGGGACAAGTATTGAAATTCGGGCGCAACGGCGACGTCGACGTAATTCTGAGTCATAGCGTAATCGACGAGGAAAAATTCATTGCCGACGGTTTCGGCGTCGCACGCTTTGACGTAATGTACAACGATTTCGTTATTGTCGGCCCGCGCGAGGATCCGGCGAAAATTCGCGGCCTGACCGATCCGAGACTAGCATTTCGAAAAATTTTGGAGGGGAAATTTCCGTTCGTTTCGCGCGGCGATGAATCGGGTACGCATCGCGCGGAGCAAAAAATCTGGAGCGATGCAATATTGCAGCCGCAAGGCGATTGGTACATGCGCGCCGGCGCGGGGATGGCGGAAGTTCTGCGCATCGCCCATGAGCGCGGCGCCTATGGGCTCGCGGATCGCGGTACTTTCACCAAACACAAAAAAGCACTCGATTTGGATTTGTTGGTGACCGGCGAGCCGAGGATTTCTAACCAGTACGCCGTGATGGCGGTGAATCCAAAAAAGTATCCGACGGTAAATTTCGTGGGTGCGCAGCGCTTCGTCGATTGGATTGTGTCAGCGCAAGGCCAGGCGCATATCGCCGATTTTCGTGTCGATGGCCAGCGTCTTTTTTTTCCGAATGCCACTATCCGAAAATGATGTCCCGGCAAGTATGACCCTCATCGGAAACATCAGCCGCCCGCCCTCACCCGTGATCCTTCTCCCCAAGGGAGAGGAGAATTGCTCCCTATTCCCTCGGGGAGAAGGGACGATGGCTGGTCACACTCTGGGTGGAATATGCCGAATTAAAAGCGACAATGCGTCGCTGCCCTGGCATTGACAGACAACACGATTTGGGACGCAGTATCCGCGGCATTTAGCTTGTTGGTCAGCGGCGATGCGGAACTGTGGCGGACAATTTTCATCTCGCTGCGTGTTACGATTATTGCGTTGCTGATCGCCACGCCGTTCGCGATTTGGACTGGCTACGTGCTCGCCACGGGCCGCTTTCGCGGGCGTCGAACACTTATTGTATTGCTGCAAAGCATGTTGTCGTTTCCCACCGTCGTCGTGGGTTTAATCCTCTATTTGTTGTTCACCCGGCGCGGCCCGCTCGGCGCTTTTCATTTGCTGTTTACGCAGGACGCCATGATCATTGGCCAGGCTTGGATCGCTTTCCCGGTGCTCGCTGCGTTTACTTTGGCGGCAGTGCAGGGCGCCGATCTACGCATTCGCGAAACCGCGCTCAGCCTCGGCGCCAATCGATGGCAGGCGGCGCTGACCTTGTTGAGCGAAGTCCGCTTCGGCGTGACTGCGAGTGTGTTGAACGGCTTCGGTCGCGTCATTTCCGAAGTGGGTTGCGCCATGATGGTGGGCGGTAACATTGCCGGCGTCACGCGCAATATTCCCACTGCAATCGCCCTGGAAACTAGCAAGGGTGAATTCGCACAGGGCATTGCGCTCGGCGCCGTGTTGCTCTTTTTGGCGCTGGGCATGAACATTCTATTGTCGACTTTGCAAGGCCGTGGGGGCGGAAAATGACGGCGCTGTTTGTCATTGAGCAATTTGCTAAGCGCTTCGGCGCACGGGAGTTGCTCAACATTCCTAAGTTGGAATTCGAGCGTGGCGTGAGCTATGTTCTTACCGGCGACAATGGCGCCGGTAAGACGACGTTGTTAAAAGCGCTTGCGGGCTTAGAACCGGCAAATTTTGGTGCGATTCGCTATCAAGGCCGAGAGGTTGGTGGCGACGTGCTCGGCGAGCTGCGGCGCGATGTCGTATACGTGCATCAACATCCGTATCTATTCGACACCAGCATCGCCGCCAACATTGCCTACGGTTTGAAGTTGCGCGGCATCGCCGCAACCCAGATCAGACAGCGCGTTGAGGCGGCGATCGAGTGGGGCAAGCTCGGTGAGGTGCGCGACACGCCACCACAGCGCCTTTCCGGCGGCGAAATGCAGCGTGTTGCGCTGGCGCGGGCCTGGGTTTTGCAAGCGCCGGTGATGTTGTTCGACGAGCCGACAGCTAATCTGGATCATGCATCGCGCGATCGCGTGATCGAGCTAATCGAACAAGCCGTCAGCGAAAACAATTGCGTCGTCGTCGCTTGCCACGACCACGAAATCATTAACCTGCCCCACGTACGCCGCTTGCATTTGGATCAAGGAAAGATCCGACCGCAGTAGCGCTTCAACTAATGAAAACAGGCCAAACTTCTGGCCCATTTATCGTTTGTCGTTGCTGCGACAGCGGGAATTCACTTTCAGCGCATGATTTTGACTAGGCGGTAACCTTCGCGGCATCGAGCGCCGTTTTCAATTCACCGCTTTGAAACATTTCGGTCAGGATGTCCGATCCGCCGACAAACTCACCGTTCACGTAAAGCTGCGGAATCGTCGGCCAGCTCGAAAACTCCTTGATGCCCTGACGAATTTCTTGGTCATCCAACACATTGACCGTGAAAACATTGTTTACGCCGCAGGTGTTGAGAATGCGCACCGCATTAGCGGAAAAACCGCACTGCGGAAAATCCGGCGTGCCCTTCATATATAAAACCACCGAGTGGCTGGTGACTTGCTGGCGGATCAGGTCTTGGACGTTCATTGCGTTCCCTTGCGAAAAAATCTAATTTCGCATTTTACTCCTAATTTTGGCTCGGGTTTTCAGGCGCGAATCGAGCGTTGTTGTTGCCTGAATCAGTTTTCCCTGGCGTCTTGGCCGACGCTGACACGAGCAATGCCCGCGAGATCACGATGGGTCGCAACATTCACGAACCCGGCTATTTGCAAAAATTCCGCGCACGCCTCGCGCTGATCGTAGCCATGTTCCAGAATTAGCCATCCGCCAGGCGCCAAGTGGGGCGCGGCGTTCTGCACAATATGCGCCAAGGCCGATAATCCATGCGGCCCTGCAGCCAGTGCCTGGCGTGGTTCAAAGCGCAGATCGCCTTGGGCGAGATGCGGATCGTCATCCGCAATGTAGGGTGGATTAGCAAGGATTAAGTCATAGCGCGCGTCCGGCACGCTGTCGTACCAATCGCTTTGCAACAATTCTACGGTTGAAGCTTGATTTCCCAACAGGCGCTGCGCGTTGGCGGCGGCGATTTTCAATGCATCTTTGCTGGCGTCGATCGCCGTGATTTGAGCGCGCGGGCGATGTTTAGCGAGGGTAATCGCGATCGCGCCGCTGCCGGTCCCGAGATCCAAAACGTGAACCCGTCGATGCTCTGGAATTCGCATCAGTGCTTGTTCTACAAGTAACTCTGTTTCCGGACGCGGAATCAATACCGCGGGCGAGACGATAAAACCGAGGCCGAAAAATTCCCGCTCGCCAACGATGTAGGCGACGGGCTCGCCATTTTTTCTTCGTGCAATGCCGGCGCAAAATTGTTGTTGTTCCGAGCTGGTCAAGACACGTTCGGGATGTGCGGCTAGGTGGGCGCGGGTGGTTTTTAATACGTGTTGTAGCAGCGCGCGTGCGTCGACGGCGTCGACTTCTCGCTGCGCAAATCGTAGCGCTGACGTGATTGTGATCAACTCGTTATGGCTGGCTAACGAGACTGGATTCCCGCCGTTGCGGGAATGAGGGTATAGGTTTGTAGGTCAATTCGCGTCGCCCAATGCCGCTAATTGTTCTGCTTGATGCTCCGCCATCAGCGCGTTGGATATCTCCGCCATATCGCCGTCCATAATGAAATCTATTTTGTACAACGTCAGATTGATACGGTGATCGGTCACGCGACCCTGTGGAAAATTGTACGTACGGATGCGTTCGGAACGATCGCCGGAGCCGATCAGCGACTTGCGCTGAGCGGCTTGCTTGGCGTGCTGTTCACGTTCTTGCTTGTCCTTAATGCGTGCCACGAGTACGGACATCGCTTGCGCTTTATTTTTGTGCTGCGAGCGTCCGTCCTGACACTCGACAACAATTCCTGTCGGCAAGTGTGTGATGCGTACGGCCGAGTCGGTCTTGTTGATATGCTGGCCTCCGGCGCCGCTGGCGCGGAAGGTGTCGATGCGAATTTCCGACGGATTGATCACGACGTCGCTGACATCGTCTACTTCCGGCAGGATCGCGACCGTGCACGCGGAAGTATGAATGCGTCCCTGCGTTTCCGTGTCCGGCACGCGCTGCACACGGTGGCCGCCGGATTCGAATTTCAGTTTTGAATAGGCGCCTTGGCCGATGATTTTCGCGATAATTTCTTTATAGCCGCCGACCTCACCCAAGCTCTCGGAAATAATTTCTACCTGCCAACGATTGCGTTCGGCGAAGCGCGTGTACATACGGAACAAATCGCCGGAAAACAACGCGCTCTCGTCGCCGCCGGTACCAGCGCGAATCTCCAGAAAAATATTGCGCTCGTCGTTAGGATCTTTCGGCAACAACAGCGTCTGCAAATCCTTTTCCAGCGCGACGAGTTTATCTTTACCACTTCTGATTTCCGCTTCGGCGTATTCGCGCATGTCGGGATCGTTCGACATTTCCTGGGCAGCCGCGATGTCGCCCTCGGTGGTTTGATATTCCTGAAACAATGCGACAACCGGCGATATTTCCGCGTGTTCCCTGGTCAATTTCCGATAGTTGTCCATGCTCGCCGTGACGGCCTCGCTCGATAATTGCTTGTCGAGTTCGCCCAGCCGGTCCTTGAGAGACAGGAGCTTTTGTTGTATTGAAGCTTTCATTCTTGTTCGGCGCTGGGGAACAACTGATTGAGGAGTCGAATGAGTTCGGCGCGTTCGCCGGTGTCAACATCGTGTAGCGCGCGAGTCGGATGGTGCATGAATTTATTCATCAGGCCACGACTTAGCGCATCGATCACTTGCGCGGGATTTTCCCCTTTCGCGAGCAAGCGCTGCGCCCGCTCCAACTCGGTCACGCGATATTGCTCGGCGCGCGCGCGCAATTGACGAATGGTAGGAACCGACGCGCGCGCGTCGAGCCATTGGGCGAATTCCGTGACGCGATAGTCGATAATAGATTCCGCCGCCGCCACTGCCGATTCGCGCTTCCCCAGCCCTTCTTGCACGACTGCGCCGAGATCGTCGACCGTATAGAGGAACACGTCGCGCAAGTCGGCGACTTCCGGCTCGATATCGCGCGGTACGGCTAGATCCACCATAAAGATCGGTCGATGTTTGCGCTGCTTGATGGCGCGCTCGATCAGCCCTTTGCCGAGTATCGGTAAAGGGCTGGCGGTCGAGGTGATGATAATGTCGTGAGCGGCGATATGCTCGGGCAATTCGCCCAGGGTAATCGCACTGCCGCGAAACTTTTCGGCCAAATATTTGGCGCGTTCCAGCGTGCGGTTGGCGACGGTTAAGTGTTTCGGCGCTTGCGCCGCGAAGTGCGTTGCGACGAGTTCGATCATTTCGCCGGCGCCGATCAACAACACGCGCTGATCTTTGATGCTGCCGAAAATACGGTTTGCGAGTTTGAGTGCGGCCGCCGCCATTGAAACGGAGTTCGCGCCGATTTCTGTAGTGCTGCGAACTTCTTTGGCGACCGAGAATGTAGTTTGAAACAGCTTGTCGAGCAATAAGCCGAGCGTGCCCGATTCTCGTGCGGCGCGGGCGGCTTCTTTCACCTGGCCCAAAATCTGCGGTTCGCCAATGACCATGGAATCCAATCCCGAGGCGACCCGAAACGCATGCTTTACCGCCGTATCATCTGCGTGTTGATAAAGATAGGGTTCGACGTGGTGGGATTCCAGCGCGTGATAGCGGGTCAACCAACGGGAAACCGATTCCGGTGTGCTCGCATGGCAATAGATTTCCGTGCGATTGCAAGTCGACAGGATTGCGCCCTCAGACACGCCGGGTAATTGCACTAGCTCACGCAACGCCGGCGTCAGCGACTCCGGCGGGAAGGCCATGCGTTCGCGTATCGCGACCGGCGCGTTTTGATGGTTGATGCCTAATGTGAAAATATGCTGCGAAACCGCCATGGCGATTGAGCGGAAACGGTTATATTGTGAACCTTAAATTATAGCATTCGCGTCTACTGCGTTTGTCTTATGGCGTTTCTTCATGGGCGTCAGTCAACCAATTCGAACCTGATCGGTCGCAGGTGAGCGGTTAGGCGGTTGCGAGCGATTTTTGACATTCAAAAAGGCATGTCGCCGCGGATTGTGCTGAACTTCGCGGTACCCATGTTCCTGCTAGCGGTTCATACATTTAAAATCCGTGCTCCGCAAATCAGAATCCAAATTTGCATTCTTTTGTCGCCTGGGGATAAAGTAAATATGGAAATTATTTAAAGTATTCGTTACGCTATCGCATAGAAACTGCATGTACAAATTCTGTCGACGTGGGGGCTCCATGAAATTCGTTCAATTTTGTTTGGTAATGGCACTATTCGGCCTGACAAGCAGCGCGTTCGCCAAGGAGGGCGCATCGCCCGGCGCAAGCAAACCGCCGGTTGACATCATCATTAAGCGTGAGCAGGTTCCCGAACTGGGCGCCGATATGCGGCGCTTTTTGCGCTGGCATAGGGACGCGATGGCGTCGCGCGAACGCGATCAAGGGGCGAATGTCACTGGCCGCTATCCGTTTTTACAACTGTAGGCGCCGGTCGGACTTAATGGCGAAGGGCTATCCCCTTTTGCGATCAACTCGCCGCGCTGTCGGGTGAGCGCCGCAAATAGAGTCCTAACCAGCGGGTCTAAAATTAATAGTTACTGACGCGTGAAGTTCTGCAGCAACGCGTGACCGTGCTCGGTCAAGATCGATTCCGGGTGAAACTGCACCCCCTCGACCGCTAGGCTTTTGTGCCGCACACCCATGATTTCGCCGTCCTCGGTCCACGCGCTAACGTCCAGACATTCCGGCAATGATCCACGCTCAATTACCAGAGAGTGATAGCGTGTCGCGCGGTAGGGATTAGGCAAGTCCTTGAATACGCCGTCGCGCTTATGATGAATCTGTGAAGTTTTGCCGTGCATCAGTTGCTGAGCGTGAACGATTTTGCCGCCAAACGCCTGACCAATACTTTGATGGCCCAGGCACACGCCTAAGATCGGAATTTTTCCGGCGAATTCCTTGATCAGCGCAACCGACACGCCCGCTTCGTTGGGCGTGCACGGTCCCGGTGAAATCACGATGCGATCGGGTTTGAGCGCTGCGATTTGTTCGAGCGTAATCTCATCGTTGCGGTGAACCACCACCTCTTCGCCCAACTCGCCGAGGTATTGCACGAGGTTGTAAGTGAAGGAATCGTAATTATCGATCATGAGTAACATATCTTGCCTATTCTATTGTTTTATATGATAGTATTTACCATAATTTCGCAGGGATACCCGCTTAAATACCCGCTTTTTTTCTAGGTAACGGCGGTCAAGATTAGGAAATGCAAAGCACGGAAGCGCCATTCTCGCCCAGATCGGTCTTAGCATAAAGCCTTGCATCGTTCGGAGTTCTTAAGTAGCACATCTCGATCCCTGCTGCTCTTACCGCCTCACTCATTTCCTCACCACCCCGGCTCACATCATGTGCGGACGCTACGCCCTCTAGGCCCAATCTCTCGCCATCGTGAAGATGATGATCAACTGCTCTTCACCTTCCTGGATCGCCGTGTGGCATTCGTGCCGCATTACAACGCCGCGCCTGGCGTTTACATGGCAGCCGGCGTAAAGCGTATTGCAGGTTGCATTCATCAAGTATGTCCAGTAACCGCAACTGCGCAACCCACTACTAATTCTTGTCGCGATGCAAGTCGACGTAGCGTTGGATTAGCACGAGCGTTTCTTCGCCGATCTCCGAAAATTGGCAACCGCAACGGCGCCCTTCTAGTGCCGGGGAAGCTTCGGTGATGCTGCGAATGACTACATTGAAAGTGGTATCGCCGATGTCAGGCAAGGCGAGCTTGCAACCGCGCAATTCTTTACCGACATGGACCTGAAGTTTCAGCGGGTGCGCCATGAGGGAAATTCCACCGGGGCTGATGTCAATTACCGGTAGTTCCACCTCGGCCTGTTGCGGTGAGCTATTCTCAGGAACGAGACACCCTAACGATTGATCCAGAGGCGGGGAAATTCGCGCACTCTCGCGGCGCTCGGAACAATACACCATCTTGGGAATACGTACCCGCAGCGCGGGCTTGTCTTCGAAAACCGTTCGCTCGATATGGTCAATGTGGAACTGTAGTTTGTTTTTCTCGCTCAATATGGTGACTAAGTCGGGTGCTGCTCGCGGAAGAGTCACAAGTGAGCTTGTGGGCGCTAGCCCATCCACCAAAATTATTTCCTCGAAGTGTAGGTTGATGTCGGCGAGCTTCGAGGCGAGTGCGGTGCTACCATCGACAAAGGAGACAATAGCCTGCGCATGTTTTGCGGCGCCCGCTTTAAGCATATCCAATATTTCTTGGCGCGAACTCAAAATGTGGGTGCTGGCAAACTCTCGCGTCGCTTTTTCTATTGCGCTCATAACAGGAGTTCCTTAAAAAGATACTAGAGATTACATCTTTTTCACGCCGTAGGTCACCGATTTATAATATTTTTTTAAATGGATTAAACTGTTCTATCGAGGGCGGTTGAAACGGTGTTGTGTAATTGGCCTGGCGTGGGGCGGGCGGGCCATTGGCCCTAGGAATTCGCCCATCATTCGATCTCGTCGGAATCTGGAAGGTCGGCAAATTTGACTATCTGAACAGTGATGGGTGCAGTCCCCTGAAGCTCGGTCGGGATGAGCCGAGCCGCCAATCGATAGAACTCGCCCGGCTCACGCAACGCCCATTTCAGCATATGCGCGCCCGGATACCGAGGCTTGCCCGTCGCGTCCACATCTTGGAGCTCGTTGAATTGGTGCACCAACGAATGTCCGCAATATCAGGCACATTTGTTAAGATGCGGGTTTGGCGCGCCGTGTTATCTGAAAGCGGCGCATTGTAAAATATCTAGGGGGAGTACTCTGGCAACCTACCAGGAAATGTCGGACTTTCTGGCGTCGTCTGAACGCCGCGCTTATAAGCTGGCGCTATTTGCTGTTCGCGATCAGGAAGTGGCGCTCGACATTGTCCAAGATTCCATGCTCAAGCTGACGGAAAAATACAGCGGCAAGCCGATCGAAGAGTTGCCAATGTTGTTTACTCGCATCGTGCAGAACACAACGCGCGACTATTTTCGCCGCCAAAAAGTGCGTTCGACCTGGACTACGCTATTCTCTAGCTTAACGGGTAAAGACAGTGATGAAGAAGATCGTGACCCGTTGGAAACACTTGAGGTAGAATCCACTAATGGCGTGGGCGCCACGCCGCCGGCACAACTCGAGCAAAAACAAGTGCTTGGAGCGATCGAGGCAGCCGTGAAGAAACTCCCGACGCGTCAACGGGAGGCCTTCCTACTGCGTTATTGGGAAGAGTTCGACGTGGCTGAGACCGCGGCGGCGATGGGGTGTTCCGAAGGTAGCGTAAAAACCCATTGTTCTCGTGCCGTGCAAGCCTTAGCCGCCACGCTAAAAGCTAAAGGTATCACCCTATGAACGAGCTGGATTTCGCCAAAAAAGTTGCCCAGCAACTTAATCGTAGTGCCCAACAGTTAGATACCGTTAGCCTCGCCCGGTTGAAGGCAGCGCGTGAACGCGCCTTGGAAGCCTATCGCAGCGAACCGGTGTTGGCGCACGCGGATGGTGCGACGGGCGGTCGCTGGAGCGAGCGGCTGTTCCATAACCCGCGCCTGGCCTGGGGTGGATTCGCAGCGCTGCTGGCGTTGGCAATTAGCGTGAATTTTTTCCAAGAAACCGAACGGGAAAAATTCCCGATCGACGCGCAGATTTTGGCGAGCGATATGCCGCTGCATACCTTCACCCAACAAGATTTCGACACATGGCTCAGAGACAACGCCAAGCAATAGCGATCGGTCTCTTGGTGCTGTCCGGCGCGGTCGGCGCCCAGGACTGGAACGGCGTCGGCAGCGCCGAAAAATCCGTGCTCGCGCCGCTCGCCGGGCAATGGAATAGCTTACCACCCGAAGAGCGCACCCACTTACTCGAAGCCGCAAAGCACTATCCGAAAATGTCGCCGGCAGAGCAAGAAAAGTTCCGTGCGCGCTTACCCGAGTGGGGAAAACTCGATCCGGCATCGCGCAAGGCGGCGCGCGAAAATTTCGACAAGATCAAGAGTCTGCCACCCGATCAACAACAGAAACTCAAAGAGAAGCTCCGCTCGCAGGAGCGTTAGATTTTAGTTTTTTCCCGGCCGGTCTCGCGACTGCCGGTCAATAGTTCTGCCGTGCCGCTATGCCTCAATCAGCAATCGCAACGCCCAGCTTCGTCCGGCGTATTTTCTGCATGTTATACGACGCGCTGTTGCTCGCCGCGGTGCTGTTTATCACCGGCTTCGCATTTATCTACGTAACCAATTTTCCGCGGCATCCCGACCTTTCGCCGTTATTGCGCGTCTATTTGTTCGCGGTGATGGCGGTCTATTTTTGCTGGTTCTGGTGCAAATCAGGTCAAACACTCGCAATGAAAACCTGGCGAATCAAATTGCAGAATCGCGATGGCGGATTGCTCACACCCACTCAAGCGCTGCTGAGATTCGCGCTTGCATGCGTAGGAATTGCCCTGGGTGGGTTAACGACTTGGTGGGCGCTAATTGATCACGAGCAACAATTTTTGCACGATCGATTACTGGGTAGCCGATTGCTGGAAATTCCGCGGCAATAATGATAGCGCCTATCGACGCTCTACATACTTCATCATCGTGACGGCAAGCACGAGAAACAGCAGCGTAGGTAAGCCAGCGCTCATCAGCGGATCCCAATCGTTGAGCACGCCGAGATTGGAAAATAATCGGTTGAGCAAATAAAAGCCGATGCCGAGCATGATTCCGGAGAAGATTTTTCCGCTTAGACCGCCGCTGCGGCGCTGATAAATCGCAAACGGCAATGCCAGCGTCATCATCACCAGCAGCGCGAACGGATGAATGATTTTGGTCCATTTGGCGATTTCGTAGCGCGTGGTCTTTTGCTTGTTCTCGCGCAAATGTTCGATGTAGGTGAACAGATTCCACACCGACATATTTTCCGGAACGACCAGCAACACCGACAAGATTTCCGGTGTGACAACGGATTTCCACGTTGCATCAACGAGTTTTTTCAGCGACACCGTGTTGCCAATAAACAAGGTTTGCTCGACCTCGCTAATGCGCCAGTTATTGGCGCCACGATATTCGCCGCGTTTCGCCAAGCTGATGCTCTTGAGTCGATGGGCATCATCGAATTCGTAAATCTTAAGATTTCGCAGCGTTGTGTCCGGTAACATTTCCTCGACGTTGACGAAGGTCTTTGCATCCTTTACCCACAACCCTGATCTAAATTCCTGCGCGATCAATGCATTCATCGACTGCAACCGAAATTTCTGCGCCATGCGATCCGAGTACGGCGCGATTACGTCGCCGAAGACGAAATTTATCGTCGCAAAAACGGCGCCGATGACGATCAACAATTTCATGATCATCGCCAGCGAATAGCCCGAGGCGCGCATGACTGTGAGTTCCGAATGGGTAGAAAGATGGGTCAATGCGTAGATCGTGCCGATCAATGCCGAGATGGGAAATAGTTGGTAGACATGACCGGGCAAAGATAGCGCAACGAATAAAAACATTTGCGGCAACCGGTAGCCGCCCTTGCCCAACTGCGGCAGCTCGAAAATTAAATCGAAGAACGAGTAAAGCATCAGCAGCGCGACCAGCACGAGAACCGTGCCGGCAATGACTTCCTTGGCGAGGTAGCGCGTCAGAATGCCCAAGTAATTTTGGGCTATAGAATTTGCTTCAACTGATCGAGGATCGCTGGATTTTCCAAGGTTGACACGTCTTGGATAATCTCTTCGCCCTTGGCAATCACCCGCAACAAGCGTCGCATGATTTTTCCCGAGCGCGTCTTCGGCAAGTTATCGCCGAAACGAATGTCTTTGGGTTTTGCGATCGGGCCGATCTCCTTGCCGACCCAGTCGCGCAATTCCTTGGCGATTCTCGTTGCCGCCTCGCCGCTAGGCCGCGCTTGTTTCAGCACGACGAATGCGCAGATCGCTTCACCGGTCAGGTCATCGGGCCGGCCGACTACCGCCGCTTCGGCCACGAGGGGGTTGGACACCAGCGCCGATTCGATTTCCATGGTGCCCATGCGATGTCCGGAGACGTTCAGAACGTCATCGATGCGGCCGGTGATGGTGAAATTGCCGGTGTCCTTATTGCGTATGGCGCCGTCGCCGGCGAGATAAAGCGTACCGCCGAGTTCGTCGGGGTAATAACTTTTTTTGAAGCGCTCGGGATCGCCCCAGATGGTGCGGATCATCGACGGCCACGGTCGCTTGACGACCAGAAGACCGCCCTGCCCGTTTGGCAGATCGTGCCCCGCCTCGTCGACGATGGCGGCCATGATGCCCGGCAACGGCAAGGTGCATGAGCCCGGCACCAGCGTCGTGACACCCGGCAGCGGCGTGATCATATGGCCACCGGTCTCCGTTTGCCAGAATGTATCGACGATCGGGCAGCGACCGCCGCCGATGTTTTCGTGATACCACATCCACGCTTCCGGATTGATCGGCTCGCCGACAGAGCCGAGCAGCCGCAAGCTTGACAAATCGTAATTGCGCGGATGGGCGGCAGGACTGACGTCCGAGGCTTTGATCAGGGATCGGATGGCGGTTGGCGCCGTGTAAAAAATCGATACTTTGTGCTTGTTGATGGTGTCCCAGAAACGGCCGGCGTTCGGATAAGTCGGTACACCTTCGAACAAAATTTCCGTCGCGCCTATGGCGAGCGGTCCGTAGGTAATGTAAGTATGGCCCGTGACCCAGCCGATGTCGGCGGTACACCAAAACACATCCCTCGGCTTGATGTCGAACGCCCATTTCATCGTCAACGCCGCCCACAGCAAATAGCCCGCGGAGGAATGCTGCACACCTTTTGGTTTGCCGGTGGAACCCGAGGTATAAAGAATAAAGAGCGGATGTTCCGCGTCAATCCATTCCGGTTCGCAAGTCTCGGCCTTGCCGGCCATCAGATCATGCATCCACACATCGCGGCCGGCGGCGACGTTGATATTGCCGCCGGTACGCCTATAGATCACGACGTTTTTGAGCGCTTCGCAACCGCCGAGTCCAAGCGCTTCGTCGACGATGGACTTCAACGGCAACGCTTTGCCGCCGCGCAGTTGCTCGTCGGCAGTGATAAGCGCCACCGCGCCGGCGTCGATGATGCGCTCCTGCACACTCTTCGCCGAGAAACCGCCAAACACCACCGAGTGGGTCGCACCGATGCGCGCGCAGGCTTGCATCGCAACCACACCTTCGATCGACATGGGCATATAGATAATGACCCGATCGCCTTTTTTGATGCCCAGCGACTTTAGCCCGTTAGCGAACTGGCAGACCTTGTGATATAGCGTCTGGTAGGTAACCTTGGTGACCGCCCCGTCGTCCGCCTCGAAAATGATCGCGACTTTATCGGCATTGCCGATCTGTAAATTGACGTCGAGACAGTTGTAGGAAACATTCAACTGGCCATCGTGAAACCAGCGATAGAACGGCGCGTTTGACTCATCCAGGGTTTGCGTGAAGGGCTTGTGCCAGTGCAGGTTTTCCCGCGC
Source organism: Pseudomonadota bacterium (assembly GCA_031380185.1). GTDB lineage: Bacteria > Pseudomonadota > Gammaproteobacteria > Burkholderiales > JALYOK01 > JALYOK01. The sequence continues at coordinate 16,492 of JANNFT010000253.1, read as the reverse complement.
GAGCCGCGCCCAAAAACCCGCGAAATCACCCTCGGCCTCGGCATTCATCGCCTGAAAATCGGCGCTGGAAATATTCGCTTGCTTCGCAAAGGCCTCGGGCGGCGGAAAGGATCGTTTCTCGTTTAGAACGGACTCTATATTGGCCATGTGGTTTCCCCCGGGAGATGCGGTTGAATCGAATAGGGAATTATACCGTGGCCGCGCGGAAACGCATGGCGGGGATTACAGAGTTGGACGCAAATGGATGGACATTCCTCCGCCGAGCGGATCCTGTCGAAATGGCCCATGGCCACCTCGGGCGCTTTACTTGTCCGTACAAGTTTTGAATCCAGTCCATCTATTACTTTCGGCCTATGTCTTTTGGTGTATAGCAATTTGTCCAGAGAGGGGTAAATTCGTCGCTGTGTGCTGTTTTCCGAGCGCACTGTCAATAAATCTATTTCTTTAGGGGGTTGAATCATGAAGCAACTGGCAATGAGAATATTCGGTAAGCGGGTTTGGGCCGTAGCGGCGCTACTGATCAGTTCCACTTTAGTCATGCCTGCCCAGGCCCAGGACTGGAAGGCCGTTGGCGAGTTTGGTTGGCTGGGTGTGGGCAAAGCCTATGAAATTGACAAGGGCCATTTCTATTGGGTCGGCGAATTTACCGGGACGTTTTTTAACGACAAGGGAAAAGGCAGCTTGTTTCACCACGCCGGTGTAAAGTGTCCAGCTTACAATGACCTGAATTTTCCAACCGGCAAAGGCAAGGCCGGAGGCTATTGCGTGATCACCGATAAGGATGGCGATAAGGCGTATTTGTCATGGTCGAGCGAAGGTGACAATGCAAGTGGACCCGGAACGTTTACCTACACCGGCGGCACCGGGAAGTACGCCGGGATCAGTGGAACCAATAAGTTCGTAGGCGTGACCGAAGTCAATTGGTCGGACGGCACGGCGACGGGTTACGCGACCTGGAATCGTTAGTATAACGGGTAGGGTGATCAAGGTATGTAGCGCTGGATCGACCATCGCTGAAAATGGTTGATCCGCTGCGCTGCGTCCACCCTACCATTCTAAAATGGATCGTTACCGCCAAAGCGCGGCGGACGTTTTTCGCGCAACGACGCCATACCTTCCTGCACGTCCGGTCCCGCGAAGCCCATGAACTCGAGCGCGAGCGACGCATCGAAGCTCGGACCCGCCAAGCGCAACCAATTGTTGAGCGCATATTTCGTCCACTTGATCGCCGTTTGCGAGCCGCGGCTGAGTTTTTCCGCGACTTCGAATGCTTTCGCTTGCAAATCGGCTTCTTCCACGGCGAGCGAGACCAAGCCGATGCGTTCTGCTTCTTCACCGCTGACTGTTTCGCACAACAACAAATAATATTTCGCTTTCGCCATGCCGCACAACAACGGCCAAACAATTGCGGCGTGATCGCCTGCGGCAACGCCCAAGCGCGTGTGGCCGTCGATGATGCGCGCGGTTTTTGCGGCGATGGAGATGTCGGCAAGCAAACCCGCCACCAAGCCCGCGCCGACGGCTGGGCCGTGCATGGCGGAGACGATGGGCTTGCTGCAATTGATGACGTTGTAGACCAAGTCTTTCGCCTCGCGCCAGACGCGGGCGCGGACGTTGAAATCGTTCGCCATTTCTTGCACCAGATTTAAATCGCCGCCGCCTGAGAAACCTTTGCCGTCGCCGCGTAGGATTGCGACTTTCATGTCCGGATCGGCATCGAAGGTTCGCCAAATCTCCGCGAGTTCGTGATGCATGCGATGGTCGGCCGTTGAAAGTTTCCCCGGCTCGCCCATGACGATTTCGAGAATGCCTTGTGGATGTTTCTTAAGCTTTAGGGCTGTGTAGGTTTCATATTGAGTCATGGTTTCATTCATAGAAATAGGTAAAGGAGACGGCGGGTGAATGTTAAAATGCCAACACTTCAAAACCCGAACATTTCAACAAGACCATGGCGACTTCCCTACCCGCAAACCCGTCGCGCAACGTTATTGCCAGCATTATATTCTTCAGCCGCTGGCTGCAGGCGCCGCTTTATTTCGGCCTGATCGTTGCACAAGGCGTATATGTCTACCACTTCATGCTGGAGTTGTGGCACCTGATCGCGAAGGCGACTACGATCAGTGAAAACGAACTGATGTTAGCGGTGTTGGCGTTGATCGACGTGGTGATGATCGCAAATCTGTTGATCATGGTCATCGTCGGCGGCTATGAGACATTCGTATCCCGGCTCAATCTGCAGAACCATCCCGACGAACCGGAATGGCTGTCCCACGTAAATGCCGGTGTGTTAAAAGTCAAACTCGCGACCGCGCTCATCGGCATCTCATCGATTCATTTGCTGCAAACCTTTATCAACGCCAGCAAGTTGCCCGAGCATGTCATGATGTGGCAGGTGATCATACATCTCACCTTTGTCGTGTCGGCAGTGATTATGGCGTGGACGGATAAGATCTCGTCGACGCCGGTTTCGCATGCGAGCGCGACGCCGCATTAGGACTCATCTTCTCGGAAAATCTGCATGACTATCATCAAACAGGACGACCTCATTCAGAGCATCGCCAACGCGCTGCAGTTCATTTCCTATTACCACCCCGCCGATTATATTCAGCATCTCGCGCGCGCGTACGAATCGGAACAAAGTCCCGCCGCCAAAGACGCGATCGCGCAGATCCTAACCAACTCCCGTATGAGCGCGGAAGGCAAGCGTCCGGTGTGTCAGGATACCGGCATCGTCAATGTTTTCCTCAAAATCGGCATGGACGTCAAGTGGGAAGGCTTCGCCGGATCGATTCACGACGCCATCAACGAAGGTGTACGGCGCGGTTACAACGATCCGGAAAACAAGCTGCGCGCCTCTATCGTCGCCGATCCGCAATTCGAGCGCAAAAATACCAAAGACAACACGCCGGCGGTGATTCAAATGGACGTTGTGCCCGGCAACAGCGTCGACGTGCAAGTCGCGGCCAAGGGCGGCGGCTCGGAGAATAAATCGAAATTCGTTATGCTCAATCCCTCCGATTCCCTGGTCGATTGGGTGTTGAAAACCGTGCCGACCATGGGCGCGGGCTGGTGTCCGCCGGGCATGCTCGGCATCGGCATCGGCGGCACCGCGGAGAAAGCAATGTTGATGGCGAAAGAATCGTTGCTGGAAGACATCGACATGTACGAGCTGAAGCAACGCGGGCCGCAAGACAAAACTGAAGAGTTGCGTATCGAGCTGCACGATAAAGTCAACGCGCTTGGCATCGGCGCGCAAGGGCTGGGCGGCCTCACCACGGTGCTCGACGTGAAAATAAAAATGTATCCGACCCACGCCGCAAGTAAGCCGGTGGCGATGATCCCTAACTGCGCCGCGACCCGTCACGTGCATTTCGTGCTCGACGGTTCGGGAGCGGCTTATCTAGAGCCGCCATCACTGGACCTGTGGCCAGACGTGCACTGGCAACCGGACTACAACAAAAGTACGCGGGTCAACATGGATACGTTGACGAAAGAAGAAGTCGCCGCATGGAAACCCGGCGAGACCTTGCTGCTTTCCGGCAAAATGCTCACCGGTCGCGATGCAGCGCATAAGCGCATTCAAGAGATGCTCGCGAAGGGTGAAAAGCTGCCGGTCGATTTTAAAAATCGCGTGATTTACTACGTCGGGCCGGTCGATCCGGTGCGCGACGAAGTGGTCGGCCCGGCGGGCCCGACGACCGCGACGCGCATGGATAAATTCACCGAGATGATGTTGGCGCAAACAGGACTTATCGCGATGATCGGCAAGGCCGAGCGTGGCCCCACCGGCATAGAGGCCATCAAGAAACATAAAGCCGCGTATTTGATGGCGGTGGGTGGGGCGGCCTATCTGGTGGCGAAGGCCATCAAGGAAGCAAAAGTTGTCGGATTCGCCGACCTCGGTATGGAAGCGATTTACCAATTCACGGTGCAGGACATGCCCGTCACGGTCGCGGTCGATTCCACCGGCACGTCGGTGCATCAAACCGGCCCACGCGAGTGGCAGGCGAAAATCGGCAAGATTCCCGTTGCTGTCATTTGAGTTACGGCGCGTTATTCTTTTCACGGCGAATGCAAAAACGTGCGCGCGCTGCGTGCGAGGAGTAAGTAGGGTGCATTCATGCACCGCGCAAATAAGGTGCGTAAACGCACCCTACGAGAACTTGATCGCTTGAATGTCGCCGCGCCGATCGGCGTCTTCGACTCCGGCGTCGGCGGATTATCAGTTTTACGCGCGGCGCGGGCGGAGCTGCCGCAGGAAAATTTCATCTACTTCGCCGATTCCGGCTACGCGCCCTACGGCGACAAGTCCGACGGATATGTCCGAGAACGCAGCGAGCGCATCGGCGCCTGGCTGATCGAACAAGGCGTAAAAGCCATCGTCGTTGCATGTAACACCGCCACTGCCGTTGCGGTGCAAGCGCTACGCGCTAAATTTTCCTTGCCTATTGTCGGCGTTGAACCGGGACTAAAGCCAGCGGCCGGCGCGACCAAGTCCGGCAACGTCGGCGTGATCGCGACGGCGAGAACTCTCGCAAGCGAACGTTACGCCGCGCTGCTGGCTCGAGTGAGAATCGACGCACCGAATATACTCTTTATCGCTCGCGTCGGCGAAGGCTGGGTTGAAGCGGTCGAGCGCGGGGAGTTCGAATCGCCGCAAACCGAAGTCATCGTTACGCAAGTCGTCACGCCGCTGCTGGCCGAGGGATGTGACACACTGGTGCTGGGCTGTACGCACTACCCTTTTTTAACGGCCACAATTCAATCCGCCGCACCCAACGCGACGATTATCGATACGGCGCCGGCGATTGCGCGTGAATTGTCGCGGCGGATATCTGCAATCTCCAAGCCAGTAGCGGGGCGTTTTCGCTTCGCGACCTCCGGCGACTTGACCCGAAGTATCACGCTGGTTGCCGCCATGCTCGGTGAGACTGCCGTCTTCGAAGCAACCTACACCAATTTCATTTAGATCAATGCTCTGAGATGCCCGTCTGTCTTGCCTTCTGGCGGCGTATGCCTGGAACGCCGCATGGATATTGCCTTGTGGCGATGCAAAAATGAGAAGTATATCGCCCATATAATCTCAATTTCACACGAAAAGAACTACACAAACAATTGATTTTGCGTTTTAATTAGGTTTTACGTCAATCGACTCGGCCTGACATGATCGCTAAGCTGGAAAAATTCGGGCAAGCGGCGGAATTGCTGCGCTTCGTTGCCATAGCGTTTATCGCATTGCTCACCGCCTATGCGGTGACACGGGCCGATTTTTTTCAAAATCTTGATTTGCAACTACACGACGTTCAGGCGCGCATGCTGGCGCAGGACGTAGACTTCAGCGATATCGTCTTCGTCGACGTATCGGAAGAAAGTATTAGGTCGCTCGAGCCGGAGATCGGCGCCTGGCCCTATAGCCGGTCGGTATATGCCAAAGTTACGGAATTCCTGCGCGATGCGGGCGCGCGCTCCATTACATTCGACATCGTTTTTTCCGAAGCGCGTCCTGGTGACGAAGATCTAGCTGATACATTGGCCGCTACGCGCGGCGTAACACTTGCGGTGCTGGCGAGAGACTTTACAGTGCCCTCACGCGCCGACAATGGCGCGCTCCTCGAACATATTGCCTGGCGTAAGCCCACTGCCGCGCCGGCATTACAATGGCAACAATTCATTCTGCCGCGTGCAATGTTCTTGTGGAAAGACAAGCCCCTCGCGGACGCTGGTGTCATCGCGGTGGCGCCGGATCAGGATGGGATATTGCGACGCGTGCCATTGTTGCACCAAGTCGGCGACAAAGTGCTAATGGGATTATCGGCGGCGACAATATTTGCCGGCAAGCCTCGCCCCGAGATCCGCTACGACGCGACCACGCGTCAGGTTCGGATTGGCGATCACGCCTGGCCAACCTATGCCGATGGTTCAGTGCGCTTGCGCTTTCCGGCCAATCAAAAGGCGATGGAAGGATTTCATTTTTCCGACGTGTTCTATGCGGCGATGACTATGCATTCCGATTCAGGAATCAGCGAAAAAATCAAGGGCCGCAAAGTGTTCGTCGGCAGCACCGCAGAATCGATAAATGACTATCAGAACACGATGTTTGGCCGAACCGCCGGATTACATTTGCTCGGACAAGTCAGTCAGTTGCTGGAAAAAGACGAAGTGCTGGCGCCGCCCCAACTGAGGTGGGACCTGGTGTTGCTTGCGCTCGCGCTATTGATACCCATCGCCAGTTTCCAAGAACGGGAGAATCGTAGCCCGCTGAACTATGCCGTCGGGTTTATTCTGTTGCCTGTTTTTATCGGCGGTGTCTCGTCATTTTTGTATATGCAGAAACAATCCACGGCGCTGGGTTTTCCGCTGCTTAGCGGTTTACTCTGCTTCGTATTTTTCCTGGTGCGCCGGCTGTGGCGGCTCTACAACGAGCGCCAGCGCTTGTTTTATGAAAAACTAGCGGCGGAGGAATCCTACAAACTCAAAAGCCAATTTATTTCACACATGACCCACGAACTACGAACGCCGCTTGCAGCGATCATGGGATTTAATCGATTGCTGGGGGAAAGTGAGCAAGGAGAAAAAAGCCAAGGGCAATATACCAAAGTCATCGATAAAAATAGCCATCATCTAATGACCTTAATCAACAACATGCTTGATCAGGGCAAGATCGAAGCGGGGCAAATGAAAATTTCTAAAGCGCCGGCGCGGATACGCGAAGTAGTCGACGACGTGGTCGCGACCTTGTCCAACATGGCCGCGGAAAAATCGTTGGAGCTGAAGGCGTTGTTCGACGACGGCGTACCGGCAACCGTAGATTTCGACGCGTTCCGTTTGCGTCAAGTGCTGCTCAATCTGATCGGCAACGCCATTAAGTTTACCGAGCGAGGTTTTGTGCACGTGACGTTGAATTGGAAAGCCGGCCAATTGAGTATCGTCGTCGCCGATTCTGGCGCCGGCATGTCGCAGGAAGTTCAGGAGCGCATCTTTATTCCTTTTAAGCAGGGCGAAGATAATACTCAGCATGCCTATGGCGGCACGGGTCTGGGCTTAGCCATTAGCAGGAATCTGAGCGAACTAATGGGCGGGTCGCTCACCGTCGCATCGCGCTTAGGTCAGGGCAGTGCATTCACGGTCCGAATTCCGGCGGCAATCTGCGCGGACAGTGATCTTCCCGTCGTGCAGTCAACGCCGAAAATCGCCGGACAACGTTTGCAGGGACGCGTTCTCCTCGCCGACGACAACAACGATATTCGCGATTTGCTGACGCGTATGTTGACGAAACAGGGCGTCACCGTTATTGCCGTCAGGGATGGTCGTCAGGCACTGGAAAAGGCGCTGAGTGAAATGCCCGATTTGGTTCTGATGGATTTGGAAATGCCGGTGATGGATGGTCTAACGGCTACCAAGCAATTGCGCAATATCGGATTTGCCAAACCCATATTCGCTATGACCGCCCATCCTGAAGGTCCGGAAGTGGCGCACGCTTTGAAAGAAGGATTCGATGGTTATTTGGAGAAGCCCGTTAATCGTGACCAGTTGCACGGCATCCTTGCCGCGTTTTTGGCGCCGGAAGCAGAATTTGTCGTTGTCACCCGTTAAACCCAATTGGAACATACCATGACGCAGAAAATTATTGTTGAAGTGGACGTCGAACTGGCTGATTTAGTGCCCAATTTTTTGGCCAATCGGCAGAAAGACATTCAACAAATCATCACGGCTTTGGAGCGCGCCGATAACAATGCGTTGCGCATTGTGGGTCACAACATGAAGGGTGTCGGAGGCGGCTACGGTTTTGCAGACATTACCGAATTTGGCAAGCACATCGAAGCGGCGGCGAAGGATGGCGACCAAGACGCGGTTCGCAACTTGCTAGATCAATACCGGCAGTATCTTGCCAGTGTCGAAGTACGCTATGTTTCTTGACGAAAAGACGCGAATTCCCGGCGGGTTAGACTTGTCCGAGGTCGTGCCGCGTTCCTATACCAGCCATTCCACGTCCGCACTTACGGGCGCGAAAGGGCGGGGCCATGTGCTGGTCGTCGATGATCAGGACGACAATCGCGCTTTAATCGTGCGCTATCTCAGCCAGGCGGGTCACCAGGTTCGCCAGGCGAGTAACGGCGAAGAGGCGCTGGATTCAATTGCATTCGCCAAGCCGGATGTGATTTTGATGGATGTCATTATGCCGGGCGCAAGCGGCTTTGAAATTTGCCGACGCCTAAAAGCGGATCCAGAGACGCTGGACATCCCATTGGTATTAATCACCGGATTGCACAGCAAGCAAGATCGCCTCGCCGGTATCGATGCGGGCGCCGATGACTTTCTGTCCAAGCCGGTGTACGCCGAAGAACTGGTGGCGCGAGTACGCTCGTTGATGCGGCTCGCGGAAGCGCGTCGGGCCTTAGAAGAGGCGCGTCTGGCGCGAGAAATTGAACAGCGGCAATGGATCCATCGCATGTTCGAGCGTTATGTGTCACCCAAACTGGTCAAAGAAATTTTGGAGCAAGGTGATCAACGCGAAAACCCGCTTGATCGCATGTTACGCTTGGAAGTGGTGGCCTTGTTCGCCGATATGCGTGGCTTTACCGGCATCGCAGAAAAGCTTGAACCGAGTAAAGTGGTCGAGCTATTGAATATTTTTTTCACGCTTATTACTTCGGTTGCATACGAGTACGAAGGAACGGTTTTTAATATGGCGGGCGATAGTCTACTGGTGGGATTCGGCGTGCCGTTGGCGCAATCGGACAGTGCCGAGCGCGCAGTAAATGCCGCGGCCGACATGATCAAACGATTCCAAACCCCCGTCGCGGAGTGGCGCGACACGTACGGCATCGAGGTCGGACTGGGCGTTGGAATTTGCCGCGGCGAAGCGATCGCCGGAAACGTCGGTTCGCCCACCTATATGAGTTACACCATCATTGGTGACGCGGTCAACGTCGCGGCGCGACTTATGCAGAACGCCAAGGCAAATGAAATTCTTATCTCCGAATCGGTGCGTGCAACGCTCGACACCCAGGTAGATAACTTGCAGCCCGAATCGCTGCCGCCCATGACTTTTAAGGGAAAATCCGCGCCGGTACCGGTGTATCGCATACGTGTCGGACGCGATGCCTAGAAATCGTTTTCGGCAATATATGCGCATTGGTAGCGCCGAAATTCGCGCGTTCCACCCTCGTTGTGATTTTCCCACGGCAAAAAGCGGATCATGAATATAGCGACGAGCATACATTCTCCGTCAATTCTGATTATTGATGATTCGGAGGACATGCGCCTGTTGGTGCGGCACTACATCTTGGTGGAATGGCCGGGCGCAATAATCGAAGACTGGGATCCAATAACGCGTGGAAAGCCCGGCGCGGATTTGTCCTGGCGCGCTTACGACGCGGTCTTGCTCGACTATATGTTGGGAAGCGAGGATGGCCTTATGTGGCTGAAGGAATTCCGACGCCAAGCGGATTGTCCGCCGATCATTTTTATGACCGGTCAAGGAAGCGAAGAGATCGCGGTCAGAGCACTAAAAGCGGGCGCCCACGATTATTTGCGTAAGCATGATCTGTCACAAGGCCGCTTGGTGGGATCGTTGAAGGACGCAATAGCCGAGAGCGCGATTGCGCCACCACGACTCGCCTTCGATTTGCCTGACTTACCCTTGCCCGATGACTCAGTCGAAGCCAAGACTCAACCGATTTCGATTCGCGATGCGATGGCGGCCGAGAACAAGCTGGCGGGACGATCGCCGCAATTGGAAATTTCCGGTTACAGCGTCGAGCACAAGATCGGTTCCGGCGGGATGTCATCGGTATATCTCGCGCAGCGGCAGTCGGACAGTATGCCAATCGTGCTGAAAATATTGAACGCAGACTTGTCACGTGAAAATGAATTTTTGCGTCGTTTCATTCGTGAATACGGGATTTTGTCGAAACTTTCAAATCCCCAAATCGTCAAAATTTTCGATCAAGGTTATACCGATCAACATGTCTATATCGCGATGGAATATTTCGCTGGCGGTGATCTGAAGGAACGCATCGATCGCGGCATGGCGCCCGACGAAGCGGTTGCGTTGATGGCGCTGATGGCGAAGGGTTTGCGGGCGATTCACGCGGCGGAGGTTATTCATCGCGATTTAAAGCCACAAAACATTATGTTTCGCGCTGACGGTTCCCTCGGCATTCTGGATTTCGGTATCGCCAAGATTGCATCAGAAGAAACGCAACTGACCGAGCATGGTCAAGTGTTCGGCACACCTTATTACATGAGCCCCGAACAGGGCACCGGAAGAATTTTGGACGCGCGCAGCGATTTGTATAGTTTGGGCGTGATTTTCTACGAAATGCTAACGAGCCGGCGCATGTACACCGCTGAAAACGCGGTTGCTCTGGTATATAAACATCTCAACGATCCTATTCCGTCTTTACCTGTAAGTCTATCGCGTTATCAGGCGCTATTAGATCGCGCGGTCGCGAAGTCCCCTGCAGATCGCTTTGAATCTGCCGCAAGCCTGCTCGCGTATATCGAGAAACACTTCAACGGCTAGTCCACCTATTCATCACGCGACGCTCGGAAGGTCAAATATGCCGGCACCAAGATAGTTTCGGCAAGTCTGGTGAGAGCGATGGACGTATAATGCGCCCTCGCCATGAATACCCCGGATTTTCGCTTTAACGCTTTTTCTCGCCACCAAAACCTTCCGCCGCTCGTTGGTTCCTCGGATGCATTAGTGCTCGCGGACCTGGCGGCTAAACACCGGCCGTTGGTCGTTATCACCGAGAGCGCATGGCAAGCGCAACGTTTGCGTGCCGAAATAGCGTGGTTCGATCCGAAAAAATCAATTCATCTGTTGCCCGATTGGGAAACGTTACCCTACGACCAAATTTCACCACACCAGGATTTGATCTCCGAGCGGCTCGCAACGCTTTATCAGTTTTCGCGCAACGCCTGCGATATCGCGCTGGTCCCGATTACAACCGCGCTATATCGCCTACCACCGCAAGCATTTTTAGCGGCCCACACGTTCTTCTTGCGGCAAGGCGAAAAATTGGATTTACCTGGCTTGCGCTCGCAATTGACCGTCGCCGGCTATGCCAACGTCAGTCAAGTTTTGCGCCCAGGCGAATATGCCATGCGCGGTGGATTGATCGATCTTTTCCCGATGGGAAGCGCAGTGCCCTATCGAATTGACTTGCTTGATTCGGACATCGAGACCATCCGCACATTCGATGTTGATACCCAACGCAGTATTTATCCAGTGCAAGAGATTCGGCTATTGCCGGCGCGTGAATTTCCGTTCGACGAAGCCGGTCGCAGCGCGTTTCGCCAAAATTTTCGCGAGAAATTCGAGGGCGATCCATCGAAAAGCGTGCTTTACAAAGACGTCAGCAACGGTATTGCTCCGGCCGGAATTGAGTATTACCTACCGCTATTTTTTGACGCAACAGCGACGCTGTTCGATTATCTTCCGGCCGATGCCCTGCTGTGTATTCATCATAACGTGACGAACGCGATTGACCAGTTTTGGCGCGATGTGAAGTCGCGTCATGAGTTATTGGGCGGTGACCGAACGAGGCCCATTATGAAGCCGGCGGATTTATTTCTGCGCGCCGAGGATTTTTTTGTCGGGCTCAAACCGTTCGCACGCATCGATCTGCCGGCGATTGGCGCGCCGCCGGGGCAGGATACGCTGGACGATGGTCGGCTTGAGACTACCGCGCTGCCAGCACTCGATGTGGATCGGCGCGCGCATAACCCGGTCGAAAAATTAGCGGCCTTTGTCGAGGCGTTTCCGGGTCGAGTGCTACTGGCGGCGGAAAGCCTTGGCCGACGCGAGACCTTGCTCGAATCGTTTGGACGTCATGGACTGAAGCCCACGACCTGCGATGATTACGCTGCGTTCGTCGCAAGTGGCGAGCGCATTATGTTGACGGTAGCGCCGCTTGCGACTGGTTTCATATTGACCCAGCCACATTGGGCCGTTGCCACCGAAAATGAGCTTTACGCGACACAAATCAAACAGACTAGGCGTCGCGATGTGCGCAAAGTCACCTCCGAAGGCATGCTGCGCGATCTGTCGGAAGTGCGTGTCGGCGATCCCGTAGTGCATGCGCAACATGGAATTGGACGATATCTTGGTCTGGTCAATTTGGATCTCGGCGAGGGTGAAACAGAATTTTTGCATTTAGAGTATGGCGGTAGCGACAAACTTTATATTCCAGTCGCTCAACTGCACCAAATCAGCCGTTATAGTGGAGCGAGTCCCGACGCCGCGCCACTACATCGGCTCGGTAGCGGTCAATGGGAAAAAGCTAAACGCAAAGCCGCCGAACAGGTGCGCGATACCGCAGCCGAACTGCTGCATCTTTACGCCCAGCGCGCCGCGCGTGAGGGGTTCGCATTCGCATTTCATGCTATAGATTACGACAATTTCGTGGCGGGATTTCAGTTCGAGGAAACGCCTGACCAAGCGGCGGCAATTATGGCCGTGATCGAGGACATGAAAGCCGGCAAACCGATGGATCGCCTTGTGTGCGGCGACGTCGGATTTGGAAAAACTGAAGTTGCGATGCGTGCTGCATTTATGGCGGTATCGGGAGGCAAACAGGTGGCGATTTTGGTTCCGACCACCTTGCTCGCGGAACAACACTTTGGAAACTTCTCCGATCGCTTTGCCGAATGGCCGGTGAAAATCGCTGAAATTTCGCGTTTTCGTTCGGCGAAAGAACAGGCGACGGTATTGGCAGGATTGGCCGATGGAACGATTGATATTGTCATCGGCACCCATCGCTTGATTCAAAAGGACGTGAAGTTCATGCGCCTCGGTTTGACCATTATCGATGAAGAACATCGTTTTGGCGTGCGCCAAAAAGAACAACTAAAATCCATGCGTGCGGAAGTTGACGTGTTAACGCTGACCGCGACGCCGATTCCGCGCACGTTGGCGATGTCGATGGAGGGGCTGCGGGATTTTTCTGTCATCGCGACCGCGCCGCAGAAACGGCTGTCGATTAAAACGTTTGTTTACCCCTACAGCATGGGCATTATTCGCGAAGCTGTGTTACGCGAATTGAAGCGTGGCGGGCAGGTATATTTTCTGCACAATGACGTCGACACGATTCAGCTTGCCTATGAGAAGCTCGCAGGCTTGCTTCCCGAGGCGCGCATCGCCGTTGCCCACGGCCAGTTGCGTGAACGAGAACTTGAGCAAGTAATGCGGGATTTTTATCAGCAACATTTCAACGTGTTGCTTTGCTCCACGATCATTGAAACCGGTATCGACGTGCCAACGGCGAACACCATTCTGATCGAGCGCGCCGATAAATTTGGTTTGGCGCAATTACATCAATTGCGCGGACGGGTTGGCCGTTCGCATCATCAAGCTTACGCTTATTTGCTAACGCCGCCGGAAGATTCCCTGACGGCGCAAGCAAAAAAGCGATTGGAAGCGATTCAGATGATGGAAGATCTAGGTTCGGGATTTTTCTTGGCCATGCACGACTTAGAGATTCGCGGTGCGGGGGAGATCCTCGGCGATTCGCAAAGTGGCGAGATTCAGGAAATCGGCTTTAACCTGTATGTCGAGATGCTTAATTCCGCGGTGCGGGCGCTCAAGCAAGGCAAAGTTTGGGATGTTGGTGCGCCACTGGATTTCACAACCGAAATTAATCTCCATGTGCCGGCATTGTTGCCGAACGACTATTGCGGCGACGTGCATGAGCGATTGGTTTTGTACAAGCGCTTGGCAAGCTGCCAAACCTTGGAGGAACTCAGTGAGTTGCAGGAAGAAATGATCGATCGTTTCGGTCTGCCGACCACGCCCGTGAAGGCCTTGCTTGAGAGTCATCGATTGCGCGTGTTGGCGAAAGTAGTGGGCGTGGCAAAAATCGACGCGAGTTTGGATGCTATTCAGTTGCAATTTATTCCCAATCCGCCCATCGACGCCGCGCGAGTGATCCAACTTATTCAACGAAATCGGCATTACAAATTGGCCGGGCCGGACAAATTGAAGGTCATCGAAGCGATTCCCGATTTAGAAAAGCGCATTGGGCGGGTGAGGGCGCTGTTAAGCGAATTCCAATGACATTGCCAGCCCATATTGAGAATCAAAAGCGCGATACCTATCTGGTATTGCAGGGATTGGCGGCGGCGCGACGCGATGTTGAGGCGATCGCGCGGTTGACCGGCGCGACGCGGATCGATTGCCCCGCGCCAAACCTATTCAAATTGCTGAACGCGCGGCCCCGAGCCGAACTTCAATCGTTATGCAATGAATTTAAGTTAGATTTTGCCTTGGTGCCCGCGACGCTGAAATTATCAGATTTCAAACTCGTCGCGATGGATATGGATTCAACTTTGATCAATATCGAATCGTTGGACGAGGTGGCGGATTACGTAGGGTTGAAACGGGAGATCGCGGCCATTACGGAACAGTCGATGAATGGGGCGGTGGATTTTAGTGAGAGTTTGCGTCTGAGAGTTTCGATGCTTACGGGATTGGATGCGCGCGCGCTTGCGCGGGTTTATGAAGAGCGTGTCGCGCTCAATCCCGGTGTGGAAAAATTCATCGCGACGCTTAAGGTGCACGGTATCAAGACCATGCTGGTTTCAGGCGGCTTTAGCTATTTTAGCGAAAGGCTAAAACAACGACTCGGCTTGGATTTCGCCTTCGCCAACGAACTAGAAATTGTCGATGGCAAACTAACCGGCCACTTACTCGGTCCCATGCTTGATCCCACGGCCAAGGCGGCGAAAGTCCGAGAAATCAGTGGGCTGCTTGGCGTCGTCGATCCCGAGCAGGTGATTGCCATAGGAGACGGCGCCAATGATCGTGCTATGTTCGATGCCGTCGGCGCCGGTATTGGCTATCGCCCCAAGGCAGTGCTTCGGTCGCACGCTCGCTATTGCCTGGACTTTGTGGGTTTGGATGGCGTGGCAAATTTGTTTTCTTAGCACGCGAAGACGAGTATGCTAAGCCCATTTGGCAACGACTTCGGATGTTAAAGTAGTGTGAATCAAGTGCGTAGAAAAAAAGCTAACGGAGACGGTTTATGGGTGGATTGAAAACCCGCATCATTATTGCGTTGGTGATTGCCGCATTTTCGGTGATTTCCTATTTCAGCTCGACCAGTCACAACCCCATTACGGGCGAGAAGCAGCACATCGGTATGAGCGAGGAAGAAGAAATCGCGATCGGCTTGCAATCTGCGCCGGAGATGGCAAAACAATTTGGCGGTTTTTCGCGTAATGCGCACAAGAGGAAATTGGTCGAACAAATCGGCAATGAGGTTGTGCAGCAGTCAGTGGCCAAGAAATCCAAATATCAATTTAAATTTCAACTTCTCGCTGATCAGCGGACTGTGAATGCCTTCGCATTGCCGGGCGGACAAATTTTCATTACCGAAGCCTTGCTTGACCGGCTTAAAACCGACGGGCAATTGGCGGGTATATTAGGCCACGAAGTAGGTCACGTGTTAGCTCGCCATTCCGCCGAGCATATGGCAAAACAAAAGTTGACGTCGGGACTGACCACGGCGGCTGTGATTGGCGTCGACCCGACCGGCGGTGGCGCGCAGATGGCGCAAATGGTTGCCGGGCTCATCAATATGAAATACGGCCGCGCCGACGAACTTGAGTCGGATAAGCTCGGCCTGCGTTTGATGTCCGAGGCCGGTTATGACCCGCGCGCACTAATCGACGTGATGGAGATTTTAGCGCAAGCTTCTGGCGGCAGCCGCCAGCCGGAATTTGCCAGCAGTCATCCGAGCCCTGAGAACCGCGTTCAGAAAATTAAAGAAGAGCTAAATGATTTGTTTCCCAATGGCGTCCCAACCGGACTGAGGCCCTAAATGTTGACGAAAAGCTGTTATCGGATTCTTGTACCGGTGCTCGCAATGGCGTCCTGGATCGGCATCGCGTATGCCGCGGATAAGAGCGTTGAGCCGCCGCCCCAGGTACCTGAACTGGAATCAATTACGGTCGAAGGCGTGCGTCCGGAAGAGGATCAGCCACTAAAGATCGATCCGGAGAAGCGCCTGAAACAAGAGTTGGAGAAAGACCGGCGGGCCATAGAGGAAATCAAAGGTGACCGCGGGCAGGGGCGTGTGAAAGTTAAAGGTGCGTTGGTTACCTATTGCCTCAACTATGACAACAGCAATCCATTGACACAAAATAGTATCGGGGTGTCGCTGATTGTGCCGGTCTACTGTGGGCCGGCCCAGAAGTAATCAGGTTGTCGCGCCGCGCAACAGCCATTGGTGTAGACCGCATGGAATACGAGCTAGCCTAGGGTTACCCCTTCAAGGCGCAAGGTTGAATCAGGCGCGAGGGGATCGGCAAAGATTATCCAATCTGGTCACGCCAACGGCATTCCCTTTGTTCGGGAATAATTCAGGTATAATCGTCCGTTTTTCCGCTCTAACGCTTTGAAGGGAGTTTCATGCCGACCGTACGTGTAAAAGAGAATGAACCGTTTGACGTTGCGCTGCGCCGCTTCAAGCGCGCCGTTGAA
>JANNFT010000199.1:0-3938 GCA_031380185.1 Pseudomonadota bacterium | reverse complement strand
CGTCACCGGCGCCAGCGAATTCCCACGGCGTACCACCGGACGCACATGGGCGTAATAAATCGACGGCACTTCGAGCTTCTCGCGTTCGATGTATTGCCAGACGTCGAGCTCGGTCCAATTGCTGATCGGGAACACGCGCATGTGCTCGCCTTTGTTCACGCGTGTGTTGTAAAGGCTCCACAATTCCGGGCGTTGATTTTTCGGGTCCCATTGGCCGAACTCGTCGCGGAAAGAAAACATACGTTCCTTGGCGCGGGATTTTTCTTCATCGCGGCGGGCGCCGCCGAAGCAGGCGTCGAAACCAAATTCATTGATCGCGTCGAGCAGGGTGATGCTCTGATACGCGTTGCGGCTCTCGTCAGGTCGGCGCAAGCGAATGCGTCCCTTTGCCATGGAATCTTCCAGCGAGCGCACAATCAGGCGTTCGCCCAACTCTGCGACACGCTCGTCGCGGAACTGAATCACCTCCGGAAAATTGTGGCCGGTATCGATGTGCATCAACGGAAACGGAAATTTTCCCGGACGAAACGACTTCTCCGCCAAGCGCAGCATCACGATCGAATCTTTGCCGCCGGAGAAAAACAATACCGGGTTGCTGCATTCCGCCGCGACCTCGCGCATGATGTGAATGGCTTCCGCTTCCAGCCAATCTAGGTGGCTGATGCGAGTAACGGCCGGTGTAACGGCCATGGCTGCGCCGGAAATCGAAGCGACGGAAACGGTGCTGGAGTCCAAAGTATGATCTTCTAAGATTGCTAACATTTTTTATAGAACGGATTTATGACAGGGCTGTGACAGTATCGGTGTCACCCATTTTCTTTACGTGTAAACCGCACTCCTTGTGTTCGGCGCTTTCCCACCACCAACGCCCGGCGCGGACATCTTCTCCCGGTTCAATAGCCCGGGTGCAGGGCGCGCAACCAATGGTTGGATAGCCCTGATCGTGGAGCGCGTTGTAAGGCACGCCAAATTCATTGATGTAATCCCACACATCGTCCTCAGTCCACTCGATTAACGGATTATATTTCTGCAGACCATTGGCCTCGTCGAATTCCGATGCGTGTAGATTTTTCCTTGTCACCGCTTGCTCGCGACGCAGCCCCGTGATCCACGCCGCTTTTCCCTTGAGCGCGCGCCGTAACGGTTCGACTTTACGCGCATGGCAGCAATCTTGCCGTTGCGCAACGCTATCGCGAAAACCGTTGATGCCGTTGATGCGTACATAGTTTTCAACAGCGGATTGCTCTGGAAAATACACGACAATCTTGCGCCGATAGTGCTTCGTCGCGCGCTCGATCAGGTCATAGGTTTCCGCCGGCAGGCGGCCGGTGTCGATGGAGAATATCTCGATGCTCGGCGCATTTTTAGTGATCAGATCCATCAGCACCATGTCTTCCGTGCCCAGGCTATTGGCGAAAGCAACGGAAGTGTGTTCCACGATAACTTGCTTGAGCAGTTGCTCTGTTGCCAGCAATTTTTTGGCGAACGACACGAGTAATTTTCCTTAAACGGCGCCAGAAGTTTGACGGCGCTTGAACAGCGGCAACGGCTGATCCCACGCGCCTTGATAGGTTTCGCTAAATACGTTCAAACTTTTAACTGCGGCCTCAATGCTCTTATCGGCGCGGACTGCGAACGAATTGAAGCCACTGCGCTTGAGATAAAACAACTGGTCTTGCAACACGTCACCGGTCGCACGCAACTCGCCGGTGAAACGATAGCGGTCGCGCAAAAGCCTGCCCAGTGAATAGCCGCGACCATCGGTAAACTTGGCGAAATTGATGGCGATAACGTCAAACAACGCGACATCCGCGCCGATCGGCGCCGGTTCGTCGTTGCCCTGGAGCAACAAGCCGAGCGCTCCATTGCGAGCCAGCAATTCGTCACTCCGCGACTGCCAGATTTTAAGTGCAACGATTAGAAAAGGTGCATCCGCTACGCTCGGAAAACCCGCTGAATTTTCGTCGTCAAACACGATCCACTGATCATCGACGATCGCGCCGTCGCGAATAATCTTAGACATGAGCCGCCGCCCTTTTGTGACCTTTATCGTGATAAACATTGGCCTTAAAGGGTTCGAGGCCGAGGCGATCGACGGTGTCGACAAACCGCTCATCTTCATAGCGATTCTCAAGATAGGTTTGCACCAGCCGTTCGATCACATCCGGGACCTCTACGGCAGCGAATGAGGGGCCGATTACGTCGCCCAGCGCAGTCGGCCGAGTACGTCCTTTTTCGTCGAGCGCGCGGCCGGAATGGCCGCCGATGCTGATCTGATACCACTCGGAACCGCCTTTATCGACGCCCAGAATACCGATGTGCGCAACATGGTGATGGCCGCAAGAGTTCATACAACCGGAAATATTCAAATCCAACTCGCCGATGTCGTGCTGGTAGTCGAGATTCTCAAAACGCTGCTGAATCGAATCCGCAATGGGCAACGATTTCGCATTGGCAAGCGAGCAGAAATCCCCGCCGGGGCAGCACACGATATCGTTGATCAGGCCAATATTCGGCGTTGCAAGGCCGATTGCTTTCGCCTTCTGCCAGAGCGCGAACAGGTCACTTTGTTTCACATCGGCCAAGATCAAATTCTGTTCGTGCGACACGCGTAATTCGCCGAAGCTAAATTCATCGGCCAAATCGGCGACCTGATCCATCTGCGCATCGGTCAAATCACCGGGCGCGACACCCATGGGTTTTAACGACAACGTTACGCTGCGGTAGCCGGCTACTCGATGGGCATGGGCGGAACGCTTAATCCACGTGGCGAACGCTTTATTTTGGCTTAGATTCTGGTAGAAAACGGCGTCGACCGCGCCAAGAATTTCGTAATTCGGATCGGTAAAATGCTTGGCGACCCGCGCCAATTCTTCTTCCGTAAGGGTCGCCGGGCCATCCTTGATGTGTTGCCATTCGGCTTCGACCTCTTCGGCGAATTTCTGCGGCGTCAGCGCCTTCACCAAGATCTTGATGCGTGCTTTGTATAAATTATCGCGCCGGCCATAGCGGTTATAGACGCGTAGCGCCGCTTCCAAATAACTCATCATGTGTTGCCACGGCAAGCCTTGCTTGATAACCGGGCCAACGATAGGCGTGCGGCCCAATCCGCCGCCAACCAGCACGTCTAACACCACCGCGCCGTTTTCATCGAGACGCAGATAAATTCCTATGTCATGCACCGCCGTCGCGGCGCGATCTTCCTTGGCGCCGCACACGGCTATTTTGAATTTACGCGGCAAATAGGCGAATTCCGGATGAAAGGTCGACCATTGCCGCAGCACTTCGCAATACGGTCGTGGATCGACGATCTCATCCTCAGCTACGCCGGCGAAGTGATCACTGGTGATATTGCGGATGCAGTTACCGCTGGTTTGGATCGCGTGCATTTCCACCGACGCGAGATCGGCCAAAATGTCCGGCGTGTCTTCCAGCTTCGGCCAGTTGTATTGAATATTTTGACGCGTAGTGAAATGGGCGTAATTTTTGTCGTACTTGCGCGCGATATGCGCCAGCATGCGAAGCTGTTTTGTCGACAACATGCCGTAGGGTATCGCCACGCGCAGCATCGGCGCGACGCGCTGAATGTAGAGGCCGTTCTGCAGGCGTAGCGGACGAAATTCATCTTCCGACAATTCGCCGGCTAGGAAGCGCCGCGTCTGATCGCGAAACTGAGCGACGCGTTCGTTGACGATAGTTTGGTCGTAGTGGTCGTATCTATACATAAGCTGTGATTTTAAAGTACGAATTTACCGCCGATGATAAGCAACATCGTCGCGAGAAGGGAGCGCAATATGCGCTCGGGAACATGGGAACTCAAATGGCTGCCGAGCCAAATGCCGGGCAGCGAGCCGAGCAGTAGACTGCCGAGTAATACGAAATCGACCGTGCCCAACGCCGCATGGCCCAAGCCGCCGATCAGCGTTAACGGCACCGCG
>JANNFT010000184.1:0-7097 GCA_031380185.1 Pseudomonadota bacterium | reverse complement strand
TTCATCGGTGTACACTCCGTCACATGGCCCTGAACGAACACCTCCCCGCCGCCGAATCCATTTCCGATGGCATCTTGGCGGCGGCGATGCACCGTTTCGAGCAGTTCGGTTACGGCAAAACTACCATGGCGGAAATCGCGGCCGACTGCGATATGTCGGCGGCAAATATTTATCGTTACTTTGAAAATAAGCTTGAGATTGGCGCACAACTCGCACGACGCTGCCTCGCGCAGGAGCGTAGCGCTTTATCAGAGGTGATTCGAACCACCGAATCTGCAGCCGCCCGGTTAGAAGGATTTTTGCTCAGCAATCTGCGCTACACCTATCAGCGCTGGTCGGAGCAGCCACGCATAAATGAGTTGGTTGACGCCATTGCACGCGAGCGAACAGATGTCGTTCAAGAGCATCTTCGAATCAAACAAGAGCTCGTTACGAAACTTGTTGAGGAAGGCAATAACAGCGGCGAATTTTCCGTCACCGATCCAAAACGTGCCGCCGAGGCGATATTAGTGGCGAGCACGGTATTTGAAGTTCCGCTTTTTATGCATATGCACAGCTACGAAAAATTCGAGTCAATGGCCAGAAACGTGGCAGACCTAATTTTGCGTGGACTTAGAGCGCGGCCGTCGGCATGAGGTCGCGCTTCAAACAACGGTTTAGTGTTTTCGCCGATCCGCTAGGAGAACATCTTGCGTAGTTATGTCGAATTTATTCTGAAGTTCCGTTGGGCCGCGATTACCCTGATTTTGCTGATTACCGCGTTCTTAGTAATGCAGGCCAAGAATCTTAAGATCATTATTGACCCGGATGCCGTTTTGCCGCAGTCCCACCCTTATGTGATCGGGACCAATAAGATCGAAAAGGTGTTTGGTTCAAAATTCATCGCCGTTATCGGCATTACGCCTAAGTCTGGCGATATTTTTCAGCCTCACGTGCTGCAAAAGGTTCAAGATTTCACCCGTGAAGTACGCGACCAGCCGGGTGTCGTTAAAGAGAACCTTTTGTCCCTTTCCGCTAATAAGGCAAAGGATATTCGCGGCAATGCCGACGGCATGGAAGTGCGGCCGCTGATGTCCAAGGTTCCGCAGACGGCGGAGCAGATGGCGGAATTGAAAGCGGCGATTCTACGCAATCCAGCCTATATGAATTCGATTGTCTCGAAGGATTTTAAGTCCACCGCGATTATTGTCGATCTCGACAAAGGCCCTACGGGATTCCGGGGAATGCTGGAAACGATCACGCCGATCGCTGACAAAATGCGTGACGACACAGTCGAAGTGAACATTTCCGGTTTGCCATCGTTCTTGGCGCGCATCGAAATCTTTTCCGAACGCGTCGCAATATTTTTCCCGATCGCCATTTTCTTAGTGGGTTTAATTCTGTTTGAGGCATTTCGCACATTCCAGGGTTTGTTTTTACCGCTGCTGACAGCGATCCTCGCAACGATTTGGGGCGTGGGAATCATGGGGCTCTCGGGCATTCCGATGGACGTATTCAATTCCAGCACACCGATCTTGATCCTCGCCGTCGCAGCCGGTCATGCGGTGCAATTGTTAAAGCGCTACTACGAGGAATATCACCACATGCGTGATACCACCTCTCTGACTCCCAAGGAAGCGAATTTCGCGGCGGTTATTTCCTCGGTCACCAAGGTTGGCCCCGTCATGTTGACGGCGGGCGGAATCGCCGCACTGGGATTCTTCTCATTGATTGTGTTCGAAATCGTATCGGTGCGAACCTTCGGTCTGTTTACCGGAATCGGCATTTTAAGTGCCTTGATTATCGAAATGACTTTCATGCCGGCATTGCGTTCGTTGCTGCCGGCGCCCGGTAAATTGGAACAAAAAGGCTACGAAAAAAACCGATTTTGGGATGCCATCACCGGCAAGATAGCCGACTTGGTCACCGGGCCGAATCGGCGCTATGTTTTTATCGTCACAGCGGTGTTGATGGGCGTTGCTGCCGTTGGAACGACACGAGTGCTGGTCGACAGCGCAACCAAGAGTTTCTTCTCCGACGATTTCGACTTCAAGAAAGACGACAAGGTGTTGAACGAGCGCCTCGGCGGCACCAACACGCTCAACCTGCTTATTGAAGGCAAAGAGGTCGACGCAATCAAGGATCCGCGCGTGCTGAAGGGCATCGACGCGACGCAGCACTTCGCCGAGTCGCAGCCGAATGTCGGCAAAACCATTTCGATCGCCGATTTCATCAAGCGCATGAATCAAGCGATGAATGGCGACGATCCGAAGTTCTACGTGATTCCGGATAGCCAGGACTTGATTTCGCAATATCTGTTGCTGTATTCCATGTCCGGCGAGCCGGGCGATTTTGATTCTTATGTGGACTACGACTACAAGATCGCGAACCTGACCGTGTTCCTCAAAACCGATAGTAGTGCTTACGTCCAGGAACTGATTGCGAAGCTGAAAGACTTTACCAAGCAAAAGTTGCCCGACACCATAGCCGTAGGCTTCGGTGGCAGCGTGCCCGCCGGCGCGGGGCTGACGGAAGTAATGGTGCATGACAAAGTCCTGAACATTATCCAGATCGCCAGCGTGGTATTCGTCGTGTCTTCGCTGGTGTTTCGCTCGTTGATCGGCGGCTTGTTGGTGTTGACGCCGCTGCTGCTGGCGGTGCTGGCCAACTTCGGCGTGATGGGCTGGACCGGCATGCGCTTGAATATTCCGAACGCCTTGTCGTCGGCGATGGCGGTGGGAATCGGCGCGGACTACGCGATTTATTTGGTGTATCGATTGCGCGAGGAAATTAGCCAAGGCATCGATGAAATCACCGCGGTGCGCGATGTGCTCGCAACGGCGGGCAAGGCGTGTTTGTTCGTGGCTTCGGCAGTTGCGGTCGGCTACGGCGTGTTGTGGTTCTCGCCCGGATTCTATATTCATAGCTGGCTCGCGACCTTGATAGCGTGCTCGATGCTGGTCAGCGTATTTGCCGCGTTGACGTTAATTCCGGCGTTGGTATTGGTTTTCCGTCCGAAATTTATTTTTAATGGAGCGAGTATGAATCTCAAACCTGCAACCGCAGTTGCCGCGCTGTTGACTGTCGGGCTAAGCGCAGCTTTGTTACCTTCGGACAGCTATGCGGCCGATCCAAGCGCATTGGAAATCGCCGAGAAAAATTTCATGGTGTCCAAGGTCATCGATTCCACCTCCGATGCAACCTTCACGCTGATCAACAAAAGTGGCCAAGAACGGGTACGCAAAACCTTCGGCACGTCTAAGTTGCAAGCGAATGGCGTCGACAACATGCGCATGACGCGCTTCCTCACGCCGTCTGACGTCAAGGGCACCGTGTCGTTGTTGATTGAAAATACCGCTAAGGACGACGACATTTGGATTTATTTGCCGGCGCTGAAAAAAGTTCGCCGCCTGGTTTCGAGCAACAAAAAAGACAGCTTCGTCGGAACGGATTTTTCCTACGGTGATGTGATCGGCCACAAGCCGTCCGAGTGGAACCACAAAATACTCAAGGAAGAAAGCTGCGACGGTAAACCGTGCTGGGTCACAGAAGCGACGCCAAAAAATGACGACGTGAAAAATAACAGCGGCTACGCCAAGCGCACGGCATGGATACTGAAAGAAAATTTTGTCGCGGTGAAAACCGATTTGTACGACGAATCCGGCCAGCTAAAAATCAGCGGTAAATTTGCCGACATTCAACTGATCGATAAAGAACGCAACAAATGGCAGGCGATGCGTTTAGAAGCGGAGAATAAACAGACCGGCCATAAGACCGTGATTCAGTTTCAAAATTTCAAAGCGAACCAAAATGTCAAAGATGATTTCTTCACGACGCGTTATATGGAACGCGACTCCTGAGGATTGAAAACAAGCTGTGCTGAGCGGCGCAGCACAATAACGCCATGCCTGCTTGAACGGAAGACGCCTTTGGAGACCTTGAACTACGCGCAGTCGTGCATCAAGGCGACACTTCAGTAACCGTTCGCGCCTCTTGCTCCTGCTGCAAAGTCCACATGCGCGCGTAGTTGCCATTCAACGCCAACAACTCGCGATGGGATCCGCGTTCGACAATTTTGCCGTGATCCATGACTAAAATCTGATCAGCATCGACGATGGTCGAGAGGCGATGGGCGATGACTAGCGTGGTGTGGTCGCGCGAGACTTCGCGTAATTCTGCTTGAATGATTTTTTCGGTTTTGGAATCGAGCGCCGATGTCGCTTCGTCGAACACTAAGATGCTTGGATTTTTGAGAACCGTACGCGCGATTGCGACGCGTTGTTTTTCGCCGCCGGATAGTTTCAAGCCGCGCTCGCCGACCATGCTGTCGTATTTGTCGGGCAAGCTCTCGATGAAATCGTGAATGTGCGCGTGCTTTGCCGCTTGGATAATTTCGTCGCGCGTCGCATCCGGTTTGCCGTAGACGATGTTGTAGTAGATGGTGTCGTTGAACAACACCGTGTCTTGCGGCACGATGCCGATGGCGCTGCGAAGACTTTTTTGCGTGACCTGGCGAATGTCCTGGCCGTCAATGGAGATGCCGCCGCCGCTGACTTCGTAGAAGCGAAACAGCAAACGCGACAGAGTCGATTTTCCGGCGCCGCTTGAACCGACCACCGCAACTTTGCTGCCCGGCGCGATCTCAAAATCGACCCCGCTTAGAATTTGCCGTCGCTGATCGTACGCGAAATCGACATGCTCGAAGCGCACCGCGCCGCGCGTGACGACAAGCGCGCGCGCGTTCGGCGCGTCTTGAATTTCGGCGTTGACGCGCAGCAGCGTGAACATTTTGTCCATGTCCACCAATGCTTGTTTGATCTCGCGATAAATCATGCCCAAAAAATTCAGGGGAATATAAAGCTGGATCAGCAAAGTGTTGACCAGCACCAGATCACCCAAAGTCAGCGTGCCGGCCGCCACGCCGCTCGAAGCGCGATACATAACCAAGGTCAGGCCGGAGGCAATCAGCAGGCTTTGCGTTATGTTTAGCCCGGACAGCGACGTGGCGCTACGCACGGATGCCACTTCCCAGCGCTTCAAATTTTCGTCGTAACGCTTGACCTCGAATTCTTCGTTGCCGAAATATTTAACCGTTTCGTAGTTCAGTAAACTATCGATCGCCTTAGTGCTGGCGCGCGAATCCATTTCGTTCATGGCGCGACGAAACTTGGTGCGCCATTCGGTGATCACGATGGTCGACGTGATGTACACAACCAAGGTGCCCAGCGTGATGATAGCGAACCAGACGTCGTACTTCGTCACCATGATGATGCCGACCAGCGTCATTTCCAGCAGGGTCGGCAGAATGCTGAATATCGCAAAGCGCAGCAACGTCTCGATGCCGCGCGAGCCGCGTTCGATGTCGCGCGTCATGCCGCCGGTTTGGCGCTCCAGGTGAAAGCGCAAACTCAGAGCATGCAAATGTTGGAACACCTCCAATGCCACGCGGCGAATCGCTTGTTGCGCAACTTTGGCGAATACGGTGTCGCGCAACTCGGTAAAAAGCGTCGTCGCAAAACGCAACAAGCCGTAACCGATCAGCAAAAAAATCGGTACCATCAACATCGCTTTCGACTGATCGAGAGTGTCGACGATTTGCTTCAACAGCAACGGCACGCCGACATTGGCTAATTTGGCAATCACCAAACACAGCAATGCGAGTGCGACGCGTCCACGGTAATCCCACAGATACGGAAACAACGAACGCAATACGGCAAAACCACCCGGCGTTGCTTTGGAATTGGGTATGGGTAAAACGGAAGGAGGGGAACGGGCGTGATCGCGCATAAGCCGGATTTACATTGTGGCGATGTCGAGGAAAAACAAGGGGGGAGTGTCCCCTCGCCCCGTTTGCGGGCTAGGGCGGGGTAGCCTTGGGCTATGAGGGGCGAGCGGTTACTATTTAGCCGATCCTCAAGATCTCCGATAACGCAGCTCGACGAACATGGTTTCCAACTCGATGGCCTGGGAGGCAATACCAGAGCGCTTCTCCAGGCATGCAATGCTGCGAGGCTGTATCCAAGCGGCCGCTGGCATGATGATTCCATCACAAATCATTCCTGTATTCGAGCATAATTTACGCTGAGTAAAAAATCTTTTTGAAAGTAGATGTCAATGCAAACCGAATTAAATTCAACGCCCGACAATCCCATGGGTACCGATGGCTTCGAATTCATCGAATATGCCGCGCCCGATCCGGCGGCGATGGCGGCGGTATTCGAGCGCATGGGTTTTAAGGCTATCGCCAAACATCGCCATAAGAACGTGACGCTGTATCGGCAGGGCGAGATCAATTTCATTCTGAACGCCGAAATCGATTCGTTCGCACAACGCTTCGCGCGCTTGCACGGGCCGAGCGTGTGCGCGATCGCGTTTCGCGTGCGAGACGTCAAGCTTGCCTACGAACGCGCACTGTCGCTCGGCGCTTGGGGTTATGCCGGGCAAAGCGGACCGGGCGAACTGAATATTCCGGCGATCAAAGGCATCGGCGACTCGATTATTTATTTCGTCGATCGTTGGCGCGGAAAAAATAATGCGAAGGCCGGCGACATCGGCAACATCGGATTTTTCGACGTGGATTTCGAGCCGTTACCTGGCGCCGATCTGAATCCAAAAGGCCACGGCTTGCAATACATCGATCACCTCACCCATAACGTGCATCGTGGCCGCATGGCCGAGTGGGCGGATTTTTACCAGCGCCTGTTCAACTTTCGCGAGATACGCTATTTCGATATCGAAGGCCAAGTCACCGGCGTCAAGAGCAAGGCGCTGACCAGCCCGTGCGGCAAAATTCGAATCCCGATCAACGAAGAGGGCAACGAGACAGCGGGGCAAATTACCGAGTATTTGGATACCTACAAAGGCGAAGGCATCCAGCATATCGCGCTCGGGGCTGGCGATCTTTTCAAAACCGTGGATGCGCTGCGCAAAAGTGGCGTTCGACTTCTCGACACGGTCGATACCTACTACGAATTGATCGAGAAACGTATTCCGGGAAACGGTGAAGACATCGCAGCACTCAAGGCGGGAAAAATCTTAATTGACGGCAAACCCGGCGCTTTGCTGCTGCAAATTTTTAGTCAGAACCAATTAGGCCCGATCTTTTTCGAGTTCATCCA
>JANNFT010000201.1:0-7045 GCA_031380185.1 Pseudomonadota bacterium | reverse complement strand
ATCGCTAGCGGGCGGCACGTCATCGCCACGCCACAGTCTATCGCCGTGTTGTTATACACCGGCATTTTTCCATCGCTCGTCGCTTTCGTGTTTTGGAACCACGGCGTCAAACAAGTGGGGCCGAACCAGGCAAGTTTATTTCTTCATCTGATGCCGGTGTTCGGCGCCCTGATGTCGATAACTTTCTTGAACGAACGCTTGTATCTTTTCCATCTGATCGGGATCGGACTCATTTTCGCCGGCATCCATCTCACTACTGCGCGCCGTTTTACGCCTCGCTAGCGCTCGATTGAGTTTGCAATTCCCATCGACTACACTCGAACTTTTCCGATTTGCCTCATATGTCCAGTAGCCTCTCCCACATCCGCGTTCTCGATCTTAGCCGTGTACTCGCCGGTCCTTGGTGCAGCCAACATCTCGCCGACCTCGGCGCCGAAGTCATCAAGATCGAACGGCCTGGCACGGGCGACGAAACCCGCGCCTGGGGCCCGCCCTACCTCAAGGATGCCGACGGCAACGACACGACTGAAGCGGGCTATTATTTAAGCTGCAATCGCGGCAAAAAATCCCTAACACTCGATATCGCAACAAAGGAAGGCCAGGACATCGTGCGAAAACTCACGGCGAAGAGCGACGTCGTTTTAGAGAACTACAAAGTCGGTCAGCTCAAAAAATATGGGTTGGGTTATGACGATCTTGCCGCGATCAATCCGAAAATTGTTTATTGCTCCATCACCGGTTTCGGCCAAACCGGCCCCTGGCGCCATCGTCCTGGCTACGATTTCATCATCCAAGGACTCGGCGGCCTAATGAGCATCACCGGTGAGCGCGATGATTTACCCGGCGGTGGGCCGCAAAAAGTCGGCGTCGCCGTGACGGATTTAATGACCGGCATGTACTCCACCATCGCTATTCTCGCCGCGCTGACCCATCGCGAACGATTCGGCGCCGGGCAATACATCGACATGGCCTTGCTCGACGTGTCGGTCGCCATGCTCGCCAACATGAACATGAATTATCTGACCTCGGGCCAAGTGCCGAAGCGCTGGGGCAACGCTCATCCGAATGTCATTCCGTATCAAGTGTTCGGCTGTAGCGATGGGCATATCATTGTCGCCGTCGGCAACGATAGTCAATTTCGAAAATTTTGCGAAGTTTTAGGCGTATCCGCGCTCGGCAGCGACGAGCGATTCGCGACCAATAGCAATCGAATTCGTAATCGTTCCGATTTAATTCCGCTGTTGGAACCACTTTTGAAAACGCGTAGCCGCGACGCTTGGGTCAACGCGCTGGACGCAGTGGGTGTGCCCTGTGGACCGATCAACACTATCGATCAAGTGTTCGAGAATCCTCAAGTGCAAGCGCGTGGAATCAAGGTGGAAATTCCTCATCCGCTGGCGGCAACCTTACCGCAGGTGGCGAGCCCGATGCGATTTTCCGAGACGCCGATTGAGTATCATATAGCTCCGCCAACTTTGGGGCAGCACAATGATTACGTGTTGCGGGAGTTGTTGGGGATGGAGACGAACGAAATCGATCTGTTACAACGAAAAAATATTCTCTAACTTATCCCAAAACCCTATGCTGTCATCCCCGTGCAAACGGGGATCCATTCAGCGCACAATCAACATGGATTCCCGCCGTAGCCTGCCCTCGAATGATTTGGACGGGGGCGGGAATGACAAAATCAAATGAATCTGGAATCTATTTGGAGTAAAGACAAATGAACGTAAAAAACAGAATCGCCATCGTCACCGGTTCGGCTAGCGGCATCGGCAAAGCCATCGTCAAACGCCTCGCCGCTCATGGCGCGAAGACCGTCGTCGTCGACATCAATCAAGGCAATGCCGACAAGACCGCGGCGGAAATTCGCGCCAATCAAGGTCATGCCATCGCGATCGGATGCAACGTCACCGACAAGGTTGAAGTCCAGGCGATGGTTCAACAAGTGCTGGACAAACACAAGCAGATCGACATCTTGATCAACAACGTCGGCATCGTGCGTGACAACTACATCACGAAAATGCCGGAGGAAGATTGGGATCTGGTCATCGACACTAACCTCAAATCGTATTTTCTCTGCTCGCAAGCGGTGGCGCCGCATATGCGTGAGCGTGAGTACGGACGTATCGTCAACGTGTCTTCGCGGGCTTGGCTCGGCAACGTCGGTCAGGCGAACTACGCCGCGGCTAAGGGTGGCGTGGTGAGCTTAACGCGCGTGCTCGGCTTGGAACTCGGCAAATCCGGTATCACGGCGAATTGCATTGCGCCGGGTTTAATCGACACGCCGTTGTATCGAAATCTGCGTGAAGACGTGCAGGAAAAACTGATGAAGGCGCAACCGTTGCCGAAGATCGGCACGCCGGAAGAAGTTGCCTACGCAGCGCATTTTTTCGCATCCGACGAAGCCTGGTACATGACTGGGCAAACGTTATATGTCTGCGGCGGTAAGAGTTTGGGTTCGTATAGCGGCTAATCGACCACGGAGATTTATAGTGCTCTATCGAAAAAAATTATTTGGTATTCTGTTCGTGCTTCTGTGTTCGATCAACACCATTTCGTGGGCGGAGAACATCGACGAACGCCTGCAGCGCGGCCAAGCGCTACACCACCAGATCTGTCGCGGCTGCCATGAAGACAACATGTACACCGAGCGGCATCTGTCGCGCAATCCTTATTTCGATTTACGCATGCAGACTCGACTTTGGTCGGAAGTGGTGAATGTGAAATGGGCCGACGCCGAAATCGATGACGTCGTTTATTTTCTGAAGGAAACCTATTACTCCGATCCGTCGTCGAAACGATAATCCGTGCACATCGAGCTGAAGCGCAATCGTAGCGCGGCTCGCGCCGCATGCACGGCTGCGAGCGAATGGCGCAAAGCCCGATCAGCAGCGCGGAGCGCGGTGTAAAATACTCATCCGTCAATAAAATTTCGTTCCGCGCCAATGCAACCGACTCCGTTTCAAATTGCGTTTCCTGATTCCATTTTTAGCGACCTCAAAAATCGACTCGCCCAAACGCGCTGGCCCGATCAAGCGCCCGGCGAAGAATGGCAATACGGAACCAGTCTCGCCTATCTAAAGGACCTCACGAATTATTGGCGCGATAGCTTCGACTGGCGTGCACAGGAAGCGCGCCTTAATCGCTTCAATCATTTTCGAGTGCCGATCGCAGGCATTGATTTACATTTCATTCACCAGCAAGGCGTGGGGCCGAAGCCGATGCCGTTGTTGCTGTCGCACGGCTGGCCGGGTTCGATCGTGGAGTTCCACAAGATCATTCCGATGCTGACGAATCCCGCGGCATACGGCGGCGATGCGAATGACGCATTCACCGTCGTCGCGCCCTCGTTGCCCGGTTACACGTTGTCGTTCAAACCAAACCAGCCGCGCTTCGGCGCCGTGGAAATGGCAGGGGTATTCGCGACCTTAATGAAAGATGTGTTGGGCCATGATCGTTACGCCGCGCAAGGCGGCGACTGGGGTGCGTTTGTCACCTCGCGTTTGGCGTTCGATCATCCGGAACAACTGCATGGAATTCATCTTAATTTGCTCGGCGTGCGCCGCGATTTGACGTTGGCTGATACCGGCACGGACGAAGAAAAACAATTCATCAAAGAGCTGCAATTTTTCTTGAAAGAAGAAACCGGTTATCAAGCGATCATGGGAACAAAGCCGCAGACATTAGCATTCGCTCTGACGGATTCACCGGTCGGCCTGGCAGCGTGGATTGTGGAAAAATTCCGCAGTTGGAGCGATTGCAACGGCGCCATCGAGAATGCCGTCAGCCGCGATGAAATGCTCAGCAACATCACGCTCTACTGGGCCACCGGCGCGATCAATTCCGCGAGCTGGCCGTACTACGCGCGCGCGCACGGCCCCTGGCCGATCCCACACGGTAATCGGGTGGCGGTGCCGACCGCCTACGCCGCGTTCCCGAAAGAGATCCTGCGCCCGCCGCGCTCCATTGCCGAACGTTTTTACAATATTCAACGTTGGACCGCGATGCCCAAGGGCGGCCACTTTGCGGCCCTCGAACAGCCACAATTGTTGGCGGAAGATATCCGCGCGTTCTTTCGAACGTTTCGCTAAGCGCTGAGCTCGGCAGAACTCGACAATGCTCAACGAACCGGCCGTTCTGCCGCGCTTAGTCGCCGACATCGGCGGCACCAATGCGCGCTTCGCAATGTTTTTCGACAGCGTTGGCACATTGTCGAATGAACGATCAATGAGCTGCGATCGTTACCTGGGTCCGCTAGACGCAATCGAGGCCTATCTCAAGGAAACCGACCAGCCGCGACCGTACGAAATCGCCATGGCTGTCGCCACCCCGGTGACCGATGATCGCATCAGACTCACTAACAATCGCTGGGAATTTTCTGTCGAGGAAACGCGTCAAGCGCTCGGTGTCGATCGCTTACTGATGCTTAACGATTTCACTGCGCTCGCGCTGTCGCTGCCACATTTAACTTGCACACAACAACGGCAAATCGGCGGCGGAAATTCAGTAGCAAACGCCGCCATCGCGCTGATTGGCGCCGGCACAGCCTCGGCGTTTCCGGTTTGCTGCCGACAAAAAATGGCTGGGCGCCGATCGAAGGCGAAGGCGGCCATGTCAGTTTCAGTCCGGCCAACCTCCGCGAAACGGAAATCCTGCGCATCATCTGGCGCGAATTTCCCCACGTATCAGCGGAGCGTTTAATCTCCGGCATCGGTCTGGATCCCCTCTATCGCGCCATCGCCGAGATCGAAGGCAAAAGCGGCTTGGCGCCGGCGCCCGCGACCATCACGGAACGCGCGTTATGCGGCAACGATGATTTGTGCGTCGACGTGATGAACACCTTCTGCGGCATGCTGGGAACCGCAGCGGGAAACCT
This sequence comes from Pseudomonadota bacterium, assembly GCA_031380185.1. Taxonomy (GTDB): domain Bacteria; phylum Pseudomonadota; class Gammaproteobacteria; order Burkholderiales; family JALYOK01; genus JALYOK01. The sequence continues at coordinate 2,166 of JANNFT010000201.1, read as the reverse complement.
TGCCGTCAGCCTTGGCGCGCGTGGCGGCGTGTATATCGGCGGCGGCATCGTGCCGCGACTCGGAGATTTTTTCGACCGCTCGCCGTTTCGCGAACGTTTCGAGACCAAGGGTCGCTTCAGCGATTACTTGAAAGCCATTCCCACTAAAGTGATTCTGGCGGACTACCCCGCCCTCACCGGCGCCGCGCAAGCGCTGTTGCGCGCTTAAACCTAGAAACGGCAGTTGACCGCTCCTTCGGTTATTCAACATCATGGTTCCAATAAAATTCTTCATAACTTGTGTATTCACCCATTTGGTGAGAATCCGCTACGGGGCGGATTGCGCGGTTCTGGCGGCGCAGGGTGTCGTTGCAACTCGTTGGAATGGAATGACCATTCCGCCTCGCGGCGCCTTGCCCTGCACCCCCATAACCGCACACTCCACCCCGTCCAACTGCCGTTTCTAGGTTAAATTATATTTATGCCTCAAGCCAAGACCGGCTATCCATGCGGCTCTTCAGCCATTCTTCGGCGTCGACGCGAGTATTGCAAAACCTGAATTTCGCCCAACCGATCAACGGCGCGGGTTCAGTTTCACTAACTACCGATCATTGTGAAAAAGTTTCGCCAACGCCGGCACTCATAAGGGACCGCTTTGCAACCCGTTTCTGATTGGGCGCCGACGTCGTCCGCTCGGACTCCGGGCACGCTCACTCAGAATGCAAGGCCGCGGGATTTAGCACCCGCATCGGCTTAGCGTCGAGGAATGCGAGCACGTTCTCGATCGATTCGCCGTAGAACTGGCCATAGACCTCGCGTGTGCAGTAGCCCAGATGTGGCGTGAGCACGACGTTGGGGAAGCCGCGTAGCGGATGGTCGGCGGGCAGCGGTTCTTGCGCATACACGTCAAGGCCCGCTCTCAGATGACCCGAGCGCAGGCTCTCGATTAGCGCCGCCTCGTCCACCAGCGGGCCGCGCGAGGTGTTGATGAGAATCGCGCCATGCCGCATGCGCGCGAGATCTTGCGCCCCCAAGATGCCGTGCGTTCGATCGGACAGCACTAAGTGAAGACTCACGGCGTCGCATTCAGCGAGCAAAGTCGGTTTGTCGACGAGCTTGGCGCCGGCCGCTTGCGCTTTTTCCGCTGTCAGGTTCTGACTCCAGGCGAGAACTGACATCCCGAGCGCCTGGCCGAGGCGCGCCATGCGCGAGCCGATCCTTCCCAGGCCGATGATGCCTAAGGTCTTGCCTTCTAACACAATGCCGGCGGGAATGCCGCTCTGAAACCTGCCGGCGCGCACGGCGGCGTCAGCGCTGGGCATGAAGCGCGCCGCGCAGAGCAGCAACCCAAGCGCAATCTCCGCAGTCGCTGCGCCGGACTTCTCGCCGCCGGTGTTGCACACCACGATGCCATGCACGGTGCACGCTTCGAGATCCAGCGTCGCGGTGCGCGAACCGGTTACGGCAATCATGCGCAATTTTGGCAACTTCGCGATCAGCGCCGCCGGAAACGCAGTGCGCTCGCGCATTGCCATGATAACGTCGAACTCAGCCAGCGCCTGCGCGCTCGCGTCCACCCCGCCTAGCGGTTGCTCGAAGAAATCGACTTGGGCGCGCTGCTGTAGTTTCGACCAGTCGCTGCTTTCGCGGGCAACACCTTGCCAGTCGTCTAATACCGCTACTTTAATCATTTGCACCTCGATGGTTCGCACAGCAGACACCATAGCGCAAAAATGCATAGCATGCTCATCCGCCATAATCGCTTGTGGCTGTGCTATGCAACGCGCTGCGTCGATCGCGTTGCGAGTTTGCACCGGACCTTGGATTGGGTAGAAACGCCTAAATGGCCGGTCGCGCTCGATTCACGGAAAACCGGGTGATCACCCAGCAAAACGGTGGCATGATGACGTATGAATCAAACACCCAAGGATTTCCACAATATTGCCGCGGAAACGCTGAAGCACTATGACCAGCGTGCGCAAGAATTCTGGGAAGGTACACGCGATCACGACGTCAGCCAAAACGTCGCTGCGTTGCTGCAGTATATTGAAGTTCCACCGCCGTTTGATCTGCTGGACTTCGGCTGCGGACCGGGACGCGATCTCATGACATTCACACAGCTTGGGCATCGTGCCACCGGTGTTGAGGGTGCGGCACAGTTTGCCGCGATGGCGCGTGCCTACAGCG
>JANNFT010000160.1:0-3816 GCA_031380185.1 Pseudomonadota bacterium | reverse complement strand
TTTGTCAATAATCGGGTCGGTAACCGGCTTGCGGTTGCCCGCTTCGTAAATGTAAAAACCCGATCCGGTCTTCTGGCCGAAGCGTCCCATTTCGCAAATGCGATCACCGATGGCGGAAAATTGTTCGCCGGTCTCGGCTTTCTTGCGCTTGCGGATCGCCCAGCCGATGTCCAAACCGGCGAGATCGCTCATCGCGAACGGGCCCATCGCCATGCCCCATGTTTGCAGCGCGCCGTCGACCTGCTGTGGCAACGCGCCTTCTTCCAACAGGAATGTCGCTTGGCGGATGTATTCTTCCACCATGCGGTTGCCGATGAAGCCGTCGCACACGCCGGATACGACGCCGACCTTGCGCATTTGTTTTGCCAGCTTCATAGTCGTTGCCAGCACCGCATTCGACGTTTTTTTGCCACGCACGATTTCCAGCAAGCGCATGACGTTGGCAGGTGAAAAAAAGTGGGTGCCGATAACGCTTTCCGGTCGCTTTGTTACGGCGGCTATGGCGTCGACGTCGAGGGTCGAGGTGTTGCTCGCGAGTATCGCGCCGGGTTTGATGACGCGATCGAGTTCGGCGAAGACTTTTTTCTTCACGTCCATTTGCTCGAACACCGCTTCGATGACGATGTCGACGTCTTTTAGATCGTCAAAAGACATCGTGGTCGAAATCAGCGCCATGCGCTTGTCCATGTCTTCTTGCGACAAACGGCCTTTGGCGACGGTATTGGCGTAATTTTTCTTAATCGTCGCGAGGCCGCGATCGAGCGTTTCTTGTTTCATCTCCAACATTTTTACCGGGATGCCGGCGTTGGCGAAATTCATCGTGATGCCGCCGCCCATCGTGCCGGCGCCGATCACCGCGGCGGATTTGATCGGGATCAGCGGCGTGGAATCCGGCACATCGGGGATTTTGCTCGCTTCGCGTTCGGCAAAGAAAGCGTGGCGCTGCGCTTTTGATTCCGTCGTTGCCATCAGTTCCATGAAGCGCGTGCGCTCGATGGCGTAGCCTTGGTCGTACGGCAAGGTCGCCGCGTCCTCGACACACTCCAAACATTTCATTGGCGCCGGAAATCCGCGCGATGCTCTCGCCACTTCGGTGCGGGCGATGCTGAAGAACACCGGTGAACCGCCGGGAACGTTGACGTTCATGTCGCGCACGCGACGCGGCGGCATGTTTGCCGCGATAACTTTTTCCGCGTAGGCGATTGCGGCTTGGAGCAAATCGCCTGACGCCAAATCATCTATCAGGCCGAGCTTGGCGCCTTCTATTCCCTTGATTGGTTCGCCAGTACAGATCATACGCAGGCTGGATTCAGCGCCGATCAAACGCGGCAAGCGTTGCGTGCCACCTGCGCCGGGCAGCAAGCCCAGTTTCACTTCCGGCAGCGCGAGTTGGGCGTCCGGCGCGGCAACACGATAATTGCACGCCATCGCCAGTTCCAAGCCGCCGCCCATGGTCGGGCCGTGAATCGCGGCGATCATTGGCTTAGTAATCGTGTCCATGTATTCGGTCAATTGGCGTAGGTCAGCCTTGCTTGTGTCCGTCGGCTTGCCGAATTCCGAGATATCGGCGCCGGCGCTGAAATTGCGGTTCGCGCCGATCAGCACAAAGGCTTTGACGGCGCTGTCCGCCTGTCCGGCGGCAAGATGGTCTTTGATCTCTTGCAACAGGCCGCGGGTTTGCGTGAGCGCGTTGAGTGGCGGATTGTTGAGCGTGATGACGCCGATGGCGCCTTGTTTGGTGTATTGAGTTAGAGCCATGTTTTTGCTTTCTATATTGTGGGAGCGGAATTACCAGGCAACTTTAACCGGATACGACGCAATCTCTTTATCGGGTGTCAGTATGGTAAAACCATAAGCCAATGCCTGACAAATTAACATGCGGTCGAACGGGTCCCGATGGACGCCGGGCAGCCGGGAAAGATGGATGACTGCATCCTCATTTAGTGGGAGGCTATCGATCCGGTGAGCGATACGTTGGCGCGTGACATATTCATGCGCCGGCTCCGGTAGGCTAAGGGCGCCGGTGGCGCTTTTCACGAGGATTTCCCATATTGATACGACACTCAACCACACCGCATTGTCCGCGGACGAGAACAAGGTGCGAACTGACTTAGGTAGACGGGGCGACTCTTCCACGAGCCATAGGAAGGTGCAGGTGTCCAGCAAATAGTCGCTCACTTCCCGCCGCCGTTAAAGAGGTCAAGCAGATACTCCGGTAATGGTTCGAAGAATTTTTCCGTGACGGTGAAGTCACCTTTTCCCAGACCTATCGGCCGCTTGCCCGCCTTCGTCTTCGGCAGCGGGCGAATCTCGGCGATAGGTACGTTGCGCTTACACAAGGTGATGATTTCCCCCTTCTCGACCAATTCAAGATATCGCGATAGATGGGTTTTGGCTTCGTGAATGTTCAGTTTAATCATAGGTCAATTATAAACTAGGAAGTAAACTAACTCAATTGCCTCCGTTTGACTAAACTTCGAGCCATTCTTTACGAATCCCATGGTTGTCTCGCAGCGCTTGCGGCGTGCCTTCAAACACTATTTTACCGTGTCCCATGACATACAGGCGCTCCGAAATATTGAGCGCAATAGTGAGTTTTTGTTCTACCAGCAAAATGGCGATGCCGCGATTCTTAATTTCTTCGAGCAGGCGCGAGACATGTTCCACCATTTGCGGTGACAAGCCTTCGGTCGGCTCATCGACCATGATGAGGTCCGGATCGCCCATCAGGGTGCGGCACAGCGTGAGCATTTGTTGCTCGCCGCCGGAGAGCACGCCCGCGGACGTGTCGGCGCGTTCGCGTAGGCGCGGGAACAGCTTATACATATCTTCCATGCTCCAGCGCGGATTGGTGTTGGCGTTTTTTTCGCCGAGGATGAGGTTTTGTTTAACCGTCAGCGTCGGAAAAATATCGCGGTTTTCCGGCACGTAGCCGATGCCGAGGTGGGCGATTTCGAAGGCTTTGCGCCCGACCAATTCTTGATCGTTGAATTTTATCGAACCGGTCGCCGCGACTTGTCCCATTATGGCTTTGATGGTGGTCGAGCGGCCGACGCCGTTACGTCCCAGCAGGCTGACGATTTCGCCTTTTGCCAAGCGCAAATCGACGCCGTGCAAGATGTGGCTCTTGCCGTAGTAAGCGTGCAGATCGCGGGTTTCAAGCATGGGCGGTGGTTCCCAAATAGGCTTCCTGCACGCGCGGATTGGCGCGTATCTCCTCCGGCTTGCCGGTGGCGATGATTTCGCCATACACCAGCACCGAAATGCGATCAGCGAGATTGAAAACCACCCCCATGTCGTGTTCGACCATCACCAAGGTTTTGTCAGCCGAAACTTTGCGGATCAAGGCCACGGCGAGATCGGTTTCCGAATGGCTCATGCCGGCAGTCGGCTCGTCGAGCAGAATAACATCGGCGCCGCCGGCAATTGTCACGCCGATTTCCAAGGCGCGCTGTTCGGCGTACGACAGCAAACCCGCAAGTGTGCCGCGGCGATGGGTGAGATTAATGCTGTCGAGAATTTCTTCCGAGCGTATTTGAACTTGCTTGAGTTTGGAAACTCGATGCCAAAAGGAATACTTGTAACCTTGTGACCACAACACGGAACAGCGAATGTTTTCGTAAACCGACATCTTGGCGAAAATATTCGTCACTTGAAAGCTACGGCTCAAGCCGCGGCGATTAATATTGTAGGTCGGCAGTAAGGTGATTTCCTCGCCGTTCAATTTTATGCTGCCACTGGAAACCGGGAAGCGTCCGCTAATGAGATTGAAAAGCGTCGATTTTCCCGCGCCGTTAGGGCCGATGACCGCGTGGC
>JANNFT010000151.1:0-7291 GCA_031380185.1 Pseudomonadota bacterium | reverse complement strand
ACACGGGCACGTTTTGGCTGCGACGGACGGAAAATCGCAACATTAGTAAGGCGGGTGCGATCGATGCACAATTGGTCGTAACCAACACGATGCGCACCCGATCGCAGCTATGATCGGCCTAGTCCGTTGAAGGATGTATCAATAATTATGCGACAATGGGTTTCAGGCTTTGTCCCTGGAATTGAATGCGCAGTTTGTCGATCGCGATGAAAACCTCGTGACGCGGCTGCTTGCTATAGGGACAACTGCGTAGGTTAGGAAAGCGACTGGTTTTGTCGAAGATTTTAGGAGAGACAGAAATTTTCTGCGGTCAATTTTTTCAAAGGGTTATGATGGGTAATGCTCGGACCTATGCCTTTGGGGAGTGTTTGTGAACGAACTTTGTCGGGTGGCGATTGATAGTTGGGTTTCAAGCGGCAGCGTGGCCGCCTTGAATCCAATGAATCCAGGCGCGTCACTTCGATGGCGGCACAAGCCTATGCGTCGCCGTCTGACGCTATTCGCCTGTTGGCTCGCACTAACGGCCACGGCGCTCATACCTGAGTACGCTCATTCAGCCGAGAAAGTCATACGCATCGGGACCGTCTCCCCGGGTTCCGCATCAACTACTGGCTATGCCGAAGCGGCGTTCTGGAAGCGATTACGGGAGTTGGGGTGGGTTGAAGGACGGAACATCGTTGCGGTGAAGCGCTACGCAGAAGGCGATCTGGATCGCCTCGCCGGCTTGATAAGAGAAGTCGTCGAGCGCGAGGTTGATGTGATCGTCACTGCGGGAGCGCAGAGCGCCATCACGGCGAGGAACGCAACCGGCTCTATTCCCATTGTTGCGTTAACGGGCGACCCGGTTAGTAGTGGCCTCGCCGACAGCTTGGCAAGACCGGGGGCAATCTGACCGGTATCTCGGCGCAGAACACTGAGGAATTACCCAGCAAATGGGTAGAACTCTTGCGTGAGATGGTACCGCATTTGTCGACGCTCGCTATCGTCGTAAATCCGGATAACCCTTCGGCTAAGGGGGTGATTGGTCAAGTGACGCGAGCAACCACGGCGCTGCGGCTCAAGTCCTTAATTCTGGAGGCCACGACGCTTGACGGCTACGATCAAGCGATTGCGCACGCAGCAACGCGCGCCGAGGCCGTTATCGTCGCCCAGGATTCGGTAGCCGTCCATGGCCGACGGCGCATTGCCGCGCAGGCGCAGAAGTATCGGATCCCTTCACTCTTTGGGATCAGGCAGTTCGTAGATGTTGGCGGGCTGATGTCGTATGGGGCCGACGAGACGATGATTTTTCGGCGTATTGCAGAGTATGTGGACAAAATTCTAAGAGGCGCGAAACCAGCGGACCTGCCCATCGAACAGCCGACCCAGTTCCAACTTGTGGTAAACCTCAAAACAGCGAAGGCACTTGGGCTCAGGATCCCAGAGTCGGTCTTGCTGCGGGTGGACGAGATCATCCGATAGGCAAGGAGCTGACGCCAGACAAGCGATTCGACGCGGACCTCAACTGCGTCGCCAATTACCCTGCGTAGCACCACGGTCCACCGCGTGGTCGGCACGACCGAGGTGGCGTCCGCTTCTCGAAGGACTCAACCTCGCACAGCAAGCGTCCGGTTTTGCCGGAGGTCATTTAACTCAAGCGACACCTAATCGCGGCGAATCCGCGAAACCGCGCGCGTTTGTCGCGTTTTGGCTCGTCGATAAGTTCGTAGTTTGGAAAGCGCCGCAAAAATCGTCCGATCGCGACGCGACCCTCTAACCGCGCGAGGCTCATGCCGGCGCAGGCGTGGATGCCCCACGCGAAGGCGAGATGGCGGTTGGGTGTGCGGGCTAGGTCTAACTGGTCAGGCTGCGGAAACTGGGCCGGATCGCGATTCGCGCCGCCGATGCAAAGGTGAATGCGCGTGCCTTTGGGCAAAGGGACACCATCGATCTCGGTATTCTCCACGGTGATGCGATTGCCTAATTGATTCGAACTTTCGAATCGCAAAATTTCTTCGACGCCGGTCTTGATGAGGTCTGGTTCGGCGATCAGGCGCCTGCGCGCGACCGGCCATTGGCACAACAGCACCAGCGCGTTGCCGATCAGATTGGTGGTCGTTTCGTGGCCCGCGTTGAGGATAAAAATACAGTTATGCAGCAACTCGGTTTCCTTCAGCCGATCGCCATTGCTTTCACCTTGAATTAGCGCCGTCAACACGTCACGCTCGGGATCGCCGGGACGATGGCGCCGATTGGCGATTAGGATCGCCAGGTAATCTAAAAACTCGCGCAGCGCGCGATTGCCGCGCTCGAACACTTCGCGTGTTATCGTCGGCTCCAACGCGCTCAATATCGCCAGCGACCAACCGCGCAGCGGCGCGCGATCCACGTGCGGCACGCCGAATAAATTGCCGATGATTTCAATCGGGATGGCGGCGGCGAAATCTTCGATCAGGTCCACTTCGCGTTTAGCTTGCGCTTGATCCAGCAGGCGATCGACCAACGTGATTAGCGCTGGCTCCATCTGACCAATCGCGCGCGGTGTAAGCGCGGCGGTAATCAACTGGCGCACCCGGGTATGAAGTGGCGGGTCGTTAAACACCAAGCTGGTCGTGTGATGCTCGTAAAGTAGGGAATCGCCATACTTCGGCTTGAATTCGATTTTTTTGTCGGAGCTGAATATCCGCGGATTGTTGTACACCGCGAGCACGTCCGCATAGCGCGTTAGAAAATAGGACTCATCGGGCAATCGCTTAACTGGCGCCGATTCTCTCATCGCCCGATAGTAGGGAAATGGATCGTTGTAGAACGCGTCGGGTAAGTGGTTTAGATCGAAGGGCTCGACCCAATCCGCTGATGACATCACTTCTTTCTCACATGTACGCGCGTCTAAATGATCCGGCGATGCCAGGAGAGCCGCGCCCGTATTGGCTCACAGGCCAATGCTTGGCTATTTAGTCATTTACGGCGCGCCATGAATGCCTCCATCCCACTCTTACGATCGTTGTTTACGGTAATGGCATGAGGGCGCTGGCGCAGCATGGTGGAATATTCTTTGAGACCCGGAATATCCGCGAGCATATCTTCGCCATAGATTGCTTTAGTCGTTTGCGAAACCGTCGGAAAATGGGTGTAGGCAGCGCAATCGGCATAGGTAAATTCTTTGCCGGCGATGAACGGATCGAATTTTACCCGTTTGACTAGCGCGTTCACGCCTCGTTTCAAATGCGATTTCACCTCTGTTTTGGTGTCATCGCTAACTTTCCCGCCGAAGAACGATTCGAGATAAAGCCGGCGCGCCGGCCACTCCAGATAAAGCTCGATGTATTGAATCATTTCGCGCACATGGGCGCGCGGCGCCGGATCGCTCGGATACAACGGCGTTGCCGGATAGGCGTCTTCCAGATAATCGATGATCACTTGCGACTCGGTGATCGTTTCACCACCGATATCGATGAACGGCAACTTGCCCATCGGCGAGCGCGCTAAGTGCTCCGCCTCTTTCGATGGCCAGGTGATGACTTCTTCAAACGGTATGTTTTTTTCCAACAGCGCGAGCTTCACTTTGTTGTGATAGTTGCTGGCGGTAAATCCGCAGAGCTTGAGCATCGTGTCTCCTCAATTCGAGATGTCGTTACTTTTTTTGACTGGCCATAAACTGTTCCATGGCCTGTTGTTGATCGGCTACTAATTTTTGTACAGCGGGACGATCGGCCATGTATTTCATGTAATCCGCCAGGCCAGGAATGCCTGCGGTCATGTCTTTGCCCAACACCTTACTGGTCACCGTGGCGACAAAACCCAATTTTGGAAACGCCACACAATCGGCTTGAGTAAATTTCGATCCCATTATGAATGGCGCGAACTTGGCCAGACGCGCGACCGCTTTGACGCCGCGCGCAATCATTGCCTCGGCGTCTTTTTTTTCTTGATCGGAAATTGGCGCGCCAAATAATGCTGCGCCCGTAAGCTGCGCGCCGGCGCCAGCCCCCGAAATATACAGTTCGATGATTTGCATCATCTCGCGGCACTTGGCGCGTTCAAACGCATCTACCGGAAGCAAGGGCGCCGCCGGAAAAACCTTATCGAGATAATCCAGCATCGCCAATGACTCGGCAAAAAATTGCCCATCCACTTCCATGACCGGAATTTTGCCCATGGGCGAGTGCGTTAAAAAACTTTCTTCTTGCGAAGGACGCTGAAGCACTTCTTCGAACTCGATACCCTTTTCCAACAGCGCCAATTTTACTTTGTTGTGATTCGGGCTAATGCTAAAGCCATGTAGTTTTAGCATGGTTTCATCCTATGTTTGGTTGCACATTAAACTGCGAATTTCGCGCGGATACAGCGCCTCAGATATGAACAGTCGACGGATTGTTTCTTTCGTAACAAATCAAAATTAATCGAAGTGCACGCTCACCGATGGGTTCTCCAGCATGCCCTCATACTTGACGGTAATGGTGGTGTTCGGTTGCACCGGAATCGGTGGCAGGAAGCCGCCTAAACTCAATAGATCGCCCTTGTGCAGCTCGATACCGGCATCATCAAGCGCCTTCGCCAGCCAAATTGCCGCGTTGAAGGGATGGCCCATCAGCGTGCTGCCCGGCGCGCGGCCAATTTCCTTGCCACTTTTGTCTTCGCTCATGATGACATTCATCGACGCGATCTCGTCGAGGAATGTGTTAGTTGAGCGGCAACGAACTCGCGGGCCCATCACACCACCGCGAAATCCGACGTTGTGTCCGACCAATTGTGCGCCGCCAACGGTCTTATCTTCTAGCATGAGGTCGGGCAATTCGATAAACGGAATGATGTCCCACAGATAGATCAACGCATCGAGCGGCGTTTTTGCCAAATAAAGTCCGGGGGCGCGCAGTTCAACCAATAGATCGGCTTCCACCAGAGGACGCGCACCAAAGTTAGCCGGCACATGGGCCCCGCTTTGCAGCATCATTTTCTCAAACATATAGCCATAGGCAGGCCCTTTGACTTTGAAGCGCTGATACATCGCCGGGTTAGTGAAAGCCGCTTTGAAACCGACATGCTTGCCTAATGCTTCGGGTAAACGTTTTACCAATTCCGCCTGCATGCAGTAGGCATCTTCCATCGTTTCAATCGCTATGCCTTTGCTCGGGCGAATCGCTTTAAAATCTTCCATGTAGGCATTGATGGCGTCCGCGCTCGGACAGGCAGCCGTCGCCATGTGCGGCAGAACCGAGGCGACAATCGCACCCGATGCGCTCATCATAAAGTGGCGTCTATTCATTATTATTTCTCCTCAAAAATTTCGATGACGTTGCTGTTACCCTAGAAACGGCAGTTGACCGCTCCTCCAGTTATTCAACATCATGTTTTCGACAAAATTATTCATAACTGGTGTACTCACTCATTTGGTGAGAATCCGCTACGGGGCGGATTGCGCGGTTCTGGCGGCGCAGAGCGGCGTTGCAACTCGTTGCAATGGAACGACCATTGCGCCTCACCGCGCCTTGCCCGGCACCCCCATAACCGCACACTCCACCCCGTCCAACTGCCGTTTCTAGGATTACTCGTCGGCGCGATGGCGATTTGGATGGTTCGCTCGCGCTTGAAGATTTGCGTCGAAGGCTATTCTACCCGATTGGCGCCCTTTGTTAGAAAGCGTCGGGTATGATCGGCATGCCCGAGCGCCAGTGGCGCGTGGCCACCCGGCGCCAGAGCGCTTCCTAGGCCATCATGCTCTGTCAGGCAAGCTGGTATTGCCTCACAGGGCATGGGTGAAAATACTTTCCTGCGCGGCTAATTGGGATCGACTTGTTCGAAACGCTTGATCGCGCCTCGTAAGACTTCCGGCACCGGCGCCGATTGTTTGCTTTTCGGATCGGCATTGACATAAATATTCTCGCCGGTAACGAGTAAATCGTCGTCGCGATAGAGCTCAAATAAAAATTGAATACTGGAACGACCAATTCGCGCCACGCGGCAATGAATATCAATCTCCTGGTCGTAGTGCGCCGAGGCTGTGTATTCGAGCGTCGCTTTAACGACGAAAAGATCGCTGCCGGCTTCGAGCAATCCTTCCGGGTAGGGAAATCCCAGCGTACGTAAATACTCCGTCATTGCGATGTCGAAATAGGTCAGATAGTGACCGTTAAAGACGATGTTTTGGCGGTCAACCTCGGCCCAGCGAACGCGCAGGCGATGGGAAAAATTGAAGTCTTGTTTTGGCATAATTTTGTAGTTGTCTACTGATTTGTTAGCGCGCTTAAAATAAACTCGCGTTTTCCCTTCACACTGCCCTCCCAATAGGGACGAGGGGATTGCTCATACCAAGGTTGGAGAAATTGCGATCCCCGGCCCCGCTCGCGAGAGAGGGCTAGAGTGAGGGGCGCCCGAAAAAATCGATGCGCCTACGTCGCCAATGGCGGCGCCTTAAATCCACCGACAACATCCTCAATAAGGGAAGCAAACTTAATCGTCGTGCGATCTTCCAAATAAGGCCCGACAATTTGCAACCCGACCGGTAAATCTTGCGATTGCCCAACCGGCGCAACAGTCGCCGGCAAATAGCAAAGCGTCGCGAGATTGATCCAAAAAAAGTTATCGAAATACGGCCGGGACGCGCCATTCACATCGATAACACGCTCCAACATGTTGGCGCTATGGTCGTGGGAAAATGCCGCGGTCGGCGTTACCGGCAGGAGCAAAACATCGTAGTGCGTGAAGAACTCCGCCATCGCCGCGCGGTAACGGGCGCGCGCTTCATTCGCCCGCAGCCAATCGCGGTGACGCGCCGTGGCTTGGCGATGAAAATTCGCCTTTAAACTGTGATCGTCGTCGGCCAATCGCGCCGCCCGATTGGCGTATTCGGCGAACTGCTCATCCGGCACGCCTGCAAACATCAGCGGCCACAACAGTTGCAGGTAGGTGCGAAAGGCGTCGGCTAATTTGATCGGTAAACGCGATTTGTCGTCGACTCGAACCCCAGCTTTTCTTAGCGTATCGGTCGCCAATTCCAACGCGGAACGAACGCCGTTGTCAATCGGGCAACCGGGCTCGTCAAGCCATAGCGCGACGCGAAAATCTTGCAATTTATCATGGCGCGGCGGTGGCAACGCCAAGCGCCACGCGGTTTGTTCGCTTCGATCGGGTGCGGCGAGAATATCCAGCAACAAACTTAAATCCCCGGCGTTGCGCGCGAGCGGGCCCGCGACCGAAAGATCGGAGGCGGCGAGCGTGCCCGGCGGGCCGGGAATGTGACCGCGCAACGAGATCAATGCGTAGCTCGGCTTGTGGCCATATATGCCGCAAAAATGCGCGGGCGTGCGGATCG
>JANNFT010000135.1:0-12974 GCA_031380185.1 Pseudomonadota bacterium | reverse complement strand
GACTGCTGATCGCCGCGGCGCGGCTTATTTCCAGCGGCATTTGCGTGCGGCAGGCCTGTTACAGCGCCGTGGTCTCACCATTGTCAGACGACGAATCACTGGTTGGCGCGATGCGTGACTTGGTCGACGCCACGTTCGTCTAGCAACTCGCAGTGGCTGAAGCCGAAGACGTCATCACCGATGTCGCACGGCACGCGACTCTCTTTGCGCAGAGACTCTGGCATCGACACCGCGCAACACCTCCGCCAACCCAGACGATCGCGCTGGCGGACGTCGCACGGCGCATCGAGTTGCTGATCGCGGCGGTGTTCGGGGCCACCTATCAACTTCGAACCGCACAGGCGCCCGCGCCTGCTACATTTCTTGCGCAGGCATTGTGCCGCCGCGAGCGGCCCCGCGTGCGGCACGCGCTGCCGGCGACAGACGGTGTGAACATCTGGTTGCCGTCTGCTGCGGGCATCGGGGATGCGGCCGTTGCGCTGGACCGCCTTCGCACGATCGCGCTGCAGCAGGCAATGCGCGCCAGCCGGGGCAGCGCTCTTCTGTTGAGCGCCCAAACCAGCCCGTTGGTGCGCGATGTCTATCTGCTGGTCGAAGCGCTTGCGGCCGATGAAGCGCTTGTGCGCCTGTTGCCGGGAATTGCCGGATCGTTGCATGCGCTGCGCCGCGAGGCGCTGGCGGCGCGGCCGGCCATGGCGAGCTTTGCCGTAACGCGGCGGCCGCTCGAGGCGTTCGTGCGAACGCTGCTGCAGCGAGAATGCGGACATCCGACCGGCGACATACCCGTATCCACCTCGCCCGAAGAGTCCGCGCACGCCGCTCGCCAATTGGCGGCGCAGATCATGCCCGACGCCGGGAGGACGCGACTGCTCGGCGCCAATCCGTTATTCAAGGACTGGTGGACCGGCGAATTGCGTGCGCCAAATTCGGCGGCGGCAACATTGACAATGGAGCAGCGGGACAGCGAATCCGAGCACGACACGACGGCAGCGCCGCGCAGCGCACGTTTGCCGCGTCGTCCTGACGTACGTAAATCCGGTGACGACGAGGACGACAGCCGGCAAGGCGCGTGGATGATCCAATCGGCACAGCCGCAGGAACACGCCGAAGATTCCTTCGGTATGCAGCGGCCGACGGATCGCGATGAGCAAACGGCGGCCGAGGAATTTGCCGACTCGCTTGCCGAACTCGCGCAAGCCCGGCTGGTTTCGACGCCTGGGCGGCCAAAGGAGGTGTTCGTGTCAGACGACCCTCCCGGAGCGCGAACCAGGCGCAGCGTCGAGACGCCCGCGGAAAGCGAGGCGAGGATCAGCTACCCCGAATGGGATTACCGCGTTGGCTCGTACCGGGAGCCGGGTGCAACGATAAGGATGCTTGCTGCGCAATGCGGCCCGCAACAATGGGTCACGCAAACGTTAGCCGAGCATCGCTCGATGCTCGATGCGATACGCCGGCGCTTCGAGATGCTGCGTGCGCAACGGACGCGACTGCACAAGCAACTCGACGGCGATGAACTCGACCTTACAGCTTACATCGATAGCTTTTGCGACTTTCGCGCCGGATTGCCAATGTCGCAAGCGCTTTACCAAGCGCATCGTCGCGCCAAGCGCGACATGGCCATCATGCTGCTGATCGACATCAGCGGCTCCACCGATGGCTGGATTTCGGCCCAGCGACGCACTATCGACGTCGAGCGCGAGGCATTGCTGCTGGTTTGCATTGCATTGCAGGGAATGGGCGAGCCGTATGCGGTGCAGGCATTCTCGGGGCAAGGGCCGCATGCGGTCACGGTGCGGACCATCAAACGCTTCGACGAGCCGTACGGAAACGACATCGCTCGGCGCATCGCCGCGCTCGAGCCGGAACAGTACACGCGGGCGGGCGCCGCCATCCGTCATGCCGGCGCGACGCTGATGCGCCAACCCGCTGTGCATCGACTGCTGTTGTTGTTGTCCGACGGCAAGCCGAACGACGTCGACCGGTACGAAGGCCGTTACGGTGTCGAGGACACGCGCCAGGCTGTGACCGAAGCGAGGCTCCAGGGAATTTTTCCGTTTTGCCTGACCGTCGACCGGCACGCAGCCAACTATTTACCCGCGGTGTTCGGTGCGCGTCAGTACGCGCTGCTGCCGAAACCGGAATTGCTGCCGATCGTGTTGCTCGACTGGCTGAAGCGGCTGGTGGCAGCGTGAGCGGAGAGACAAGACCTTCAAAACTTCCGCGATTGAAGCCATCAACGGCGATTTTTATTTGCGCCAATTGTTTGGCGCAAATGGCGCATGGCGGGTGAGTTCTCCGATGCCCGCGAGCAGCAATGGACGTGCCGTGATGGCCTCGAGTCTCGCGTTGGGATGCGCCAGGCGCACTAATACACTCCGCCAGTTGTACACCCACCGCCATCGCGCTGAACTGACAACGCTTCAGATCCTAAGTCGTGAACCCGGTCCAACCCCACTGATTCTTGATTTCTTCAAAGGTATTTTCGGCGTTCACGCGATCTCGATACAGCCGAGCCACGCACCGCGTCCTGCTTGCCTTGTGGCAAGGGAGCGCACGAAGAAGTTGGCGGCTTTATGACTGCAAGTGCCGCGCGCCAATGACCTCCCACTGCTGCTCGAAATACCGCGCGTCCTCATCGGAGCGCGGTCTTACTCCCACCAGAATGCCGCCGTCGTGGATGTCGGTTTCATACTGTTTGGCGCGCTCTTCCGGGATGCCCCAATCGCTTAGCGCTCCGATCAGGCCAACCGTCAAGCCGGTAGCGCCGGCGGCCGCCAGCGCCACCGCTACCGGCCCCGCCAGAATCAAACCCAAGCCGGGAAGCGCCACCACACCCACGGCGATGATGGCCGGCAGAATGGTGCCAATTGTTCCTCCCATCGGCCCGCCGAGTGCTCCGCCCTCTGCGACTTTGCGGCCCAGTTCGGTATCGATCTGCCGGTCATCCGCGAAGTAACGTTTACGCGTGTCGTCGGACATAACTACGTTGATATCTGCCGTGCCATAGCCGCGCTGACAGATTATGTCGTAGGCCCGTTCTACAGTCTCGCTGTCTTTGAATAAAGCCGTGACCATGCTTACGCCGCCACTGGTTGCTGTTGAATCTGTCATCGCTGCCTCCTTACTGTCGTCGAGTTTGGAGTGTTCATTATATCAGCCAAGATTTTCGCAAGCTCAAAAAGCCGGAAAATTCAGGCGAACGCCTTTGCGGTGAAGATCCGTTAAAACCCGTGAATGTTCGCTATCAGACAGACGGGGTGTATTGAAGCGCAAATTCGTTGCGTCTTGTTTCTGACAAGGTACCCCAAGCATGAAGCATTTCCTATTTGTGGCGGTAGTGACTGCGCTTACTGCGCCTGCGCTTGCCGGCGTCGTCTTCATGGGAATAATCCTAAAGACGGCAGTTGGACGGGGAGGAGTGTGCGGTTATGGGGGTGCCGGGCAAGGCGCGACGAGGCGCAATGGTCGTTCCATTGCAACGAGTTGCAACGCCGCCCGGCGCCGCCAGAACCGTGCAATCCGCCCCGTAGCGACGTCTCACCAAATGGGTGGGCGTCAAATTTATGAAGCAGTTAACTAGAATCATGCTGTTGCACCCCCGACGCAGCGGTCAACTGCCGTTTCTAGGATAATAGGGCTAGAGGCCGCAAAGCCCCAGTCGGAATAAACGTTCTCACGCACCGGGCTCCAAATAGTCTCGACATCAGCGATGTCGTGCTGATACATGCCTCGACGACTCCGAAAAAACCACAATTTTCACCAAGCGCTGCATTGGTCATAAGCGACGCGATTGGAGAAAAAGATTGCTGGTCGACAGAAAGTCGAATATTCTAGTTTGCACCCCACCGTCACGGACTGCCTTAGCGCGGTACTACGCAAAACGAATCAAGATGACAGCAATCGCCCGCCGCGTACGTAATGCAAACGCTCGACGACGCGGCTTCATTGAAATCGCTTGTCCGCGACCCGAGCACGCTGCCCGTCGAATCATCAAGCTGCATCGGCATCAAACTTGCGCGAAAATCGGTCAACAGAATGAATAATCCCGTTCCCGGCGCCACGAATCCGGCTGAATCGGCGGGTGCGTCGGCTTACGCCAAGCCGAATTTACCTGGGGAAAGTTTTCCCATCGTCGGCATCGGCGCATCCGCAGGGGGATTGGAAGCAGTCACCGAACTGCTTTCGAGCGTGCCTGCTGAAAATGGGATGGCGTTCCTGCTGGCGCAGCATTTAGACCCGCACCATGCGAGTATGCTGGTCGAAATCCTCGGCAAAAAAACCGCGATGGTGGTTGTGGAAGCAACGGAAGGCATCAGCGTAGTGCCGGATCATGTCTACGTCATCCCGCCCAACACCAGCATGCGGATCGTCGAGCGCCACCTTACGTTGCGACCGCGGCCTGAAACCCGCGGGCCCGCCATGCCCATCGACGATCTGCTGGAATCCCTGGCCGAAGACCAGGGCGCCAACGCCATCGGCGTGATCCTGTCGGGCAGCGGCTCTGACGGGGCGCTGGCGATGCAAAAGATCAAGAGTGAAGGCGGCACCACCTTCGCCCAGGACGATCACTCGGCGCGCTTCACCGGCATGCCCCGCGCCGCCGTTAGCCTAGGTTGCATCGATTTCGTTCTGCCGCCAAAAGATATCGCCCGCGAACTCGCTCGCCTTACCCGCCACCCGTATCTTGTTACACCCGGGGCGCTGCCTGAGGTCGAGGCGGACGCGAGCGACGAAGCGAGTTTCAGGCGCATACTTAATGCGCTCAAGCGCAACTGTAATGTCGACTTCACCCACTACAAGCACGGCACCATCAGGCGTCGCCTCGGGCGCCGTATGGCTGTGCACCGGTTAGACAGCGTTAGCGAATATACCGCCTTGCTCGAATCCTCATCCGCGGAAGCCCAGGCGCTCTGCCAGGACTTGCTGATCCGGGTCACGGAATTTTTCCGCGATCGCGAGACGTTTGACGCCCTTGCCAAGAGCGTGTTCCCGCGTTTCATGGCGCGCCGCTCGAGCAAGATGCCGGTGCGAATATGGGTGCCGGGTTGCGCCAGCGGCGAGGAAGTTTATTCCATCGCGATCTGCCTGCTGGAATATTTGGGTGAGGGCTGCTCCGCAACGCAGATTCAGATCTTCGGCAGCGATGTCAGTGATAGCGCGATCGAGGCCGCACGCGCCGGGCTTTATATCGAGAGCATCGCCCGCGACGTATCGGAGGAACGGCTGCGCCGCTACTTCGTGCAAAGCGGCAACCGCTACCGGATCGCCAAATCGGTGCGCGACCTGTGCGTCTTCGCCCGCCAGGACGTAACTCACGACCCGCCATTCTCCAAGCTCGACTTAGTGAGTTGCCGCAATCTCCTCATCTATCTTGATCCGGTGTTACAAAAACGGGCGATTCAGTTGTTCCATTACGCGCTCAATCCCGAGGGCATTCTGATGCTGGGCCGATCGGAAACGGTCGGCTCCTTATCGGATTTGTTTGCCCCGCTCGACGACAAACGTTTCAAGATCTATGCGAAAAAGGGCGTAGCCCAAAGGCGGCAACTCGATGTTTCTGAAGAACGAAGCACACGCTGGCAACCAGACTCTAAGGCGTCCGCGCTCCCGGTGACCGAGCCGGCGCAGCGTACCATGGAAACCAGTAAAGAGGACCTGCTGCGGCGCACCGCCGACCGCATTGCACTGGCGCGTTACGCTCCGGCCAGCGTGTTGTGCGACGACGAGTTGAACATTTTGGAGTTCCGTGGCGACACCACCGCGTTTTTGGCTCATGCGCCCGGCCCGCCGAGTCTCAATTTGAACAAGCTGGCGCGACGCGAGTTGCTGGCCGAAATCTCGGCGGCGATCCGCGAGGCGCGCCGGGACGCGGCGCCGGTGCGCAAAGACGGGTTGCGGATCGAGGGGCCAGGCCGAGTACGGGAAGTGAGCATGGAGGTCATTCCAATCCGCTCGATGCCGCTTGATAACGCTAGTTTCTTGATCTTCTTCGAGGGCACGGCGCCGCGTTCCGCGCCCGCGGTGGCGGCGCCGGCGGGTCTGATCGAGTCGCTCCGGGCGATACTGCCCGGCAGTGTAACGGCACGCGCGCACGCAGCGCGCAAAAGCAAACTAGAGCATCAAGTGCTCCAGCTCACACGAGAGCTCGAAGCGACACGCGCGCACATGCGGGCGAACATAGAGGAGTTCGAAATTACCCGGGAGGAGCTGCAGTCGGCGCAAGAGGAACTGCTCTCGAGCAACGAAGAATTCCAAAGCACCAATGAGGAACTCGAAACGGCAAAGGAAGAACTGCAATCGACCAACGAGGAACTTACGACTACCAACGATGAGTTGCGCCAACGTAACATTGAGCTCAACCAGTTGAATGATGAACTGCGACAGGCGCAAGATTATTCCGCGGCGATTGTCGAAACGGTGCGCGAACCGCTGCTGTTGCTCGATGGCGATCTGCGCGTGCTACGCGCCAACGAGGCTTTTTACAGCACATTCAAAACAACTCGCGCGCAGACCGAGCAATGTTTGCTGTACGAGTTGGGCAAGGCAGGCGATAGGAGCTGGGATAGTCCAAACCTGCGCCGGCTGCTGGAGGAGGTGCTGCCAAACGACACCATTATCTCCGATTTCGAGGTAACCCATGACTTTCCAGGAATCGGCGAAAAGTCGATCCGAATCAACGCCACCCGGCTGGTCTGGCCCGGCATCTCGCAGATCTTGCTGGCCATGGAAGATATTACCGATCGCGTGGCGGTGCTCGACGCTTTAAAGCAATCCGGTCGGCACAAGGACGAGTTTCTCGCGATGCTTGCTCACGAACTTCGCGGACCTTTGGCGCCGATTCGAAACGCCTTCGAAATTTGGCGCGGCGGCAATGCGAGCGAATCCGCGCTGCGCCAAGCGCAGACGATCATGCACCGGCAATTGCAAAATATTAGCCTTCTGGTCGACGACCTGATCGATATGGCGCGCATCAACAGCGACGCGATCGAGTTAAGAACAGAACCGGTCGATCTGATACTTGTCGCGCAACAAGCCGCGGAAAACACACGGCATCATTTTGACTTGCGCGAGCATCAATTAACTGTCGACCTGCCGGATGACGCGCTCATGGTTGAAGGCGATGTGAGCCGCTTGGTGCAGATCGTCGCCAACCTGTTGACCAATGCGGCAAAATACACCACACGCCGCGGCCGCATATCGTTAACGCTGGAGCGCCAAGAAACCGATGCGCTGCTAACGATTGTCGATAACGGCATCGGCATCGCGCCTGCACTGTTGCCGGTCATTTTCGAACTGTTCACGCAAGCGGAGCGCTCGCTGGATCGGACTGAAGGTGGTCTGGGCATCGGACTATCGATCGCGCGCCGGCTCGCGCAGATGCACGGCGGCGCCATCTCGGCCGCCAGCAAGGGCCTATCGCACGGCAGCACATTTACGCTTCGCCTGCCGCTGCTGACCCAGGTCGACAAACGCGCCAGCGTCGCAACGGCGGCGCCACCTATTACTATCGCGCCTCGACGTATTCTCGTGGTCGATGACAACGCCGATACGACCGAGAGCTTGGCGCTATTGTTACAGTTGGATGGCCACGACGTGCGGGCGACCTTGGAAGGGCATTCGGCAATTGCCTCTGCACAGGCGTTTCGACCGCAGGTTGTGCTGCTGGATATTGGCATGCCCGATCTGGACGGGTTCGAAGTTGCGCGCCACTTGCGCACACTACCCGAAACCAAACACGCGCTGTTGATTGCGCTGACCGGCTACGCACAGCCGGAAGATCGCGAACTAAGCATGGCCGCGGGCTTCGACCATCACCTGGCGAAGCCGCTGGAATATGAGCAGCTAAAAATTCTGATCGCGGCGCTGCCTGCGGACAGCCAATTACCGGCGTAGTGGTGCGCCACCACCCGCGTCCCGTTTGCCTTGTGGCACGGCATGCGCTACGAGGCAGTGTCCCGAGGCCGCCGCGTATCCATCCGGGTCTCAGGCCGATGACTGTTACATCGGGTGGAAATTCGAATTAGTCCGCCAGACTCGGGTTTCCGTGATATGAGCGTGGCGAGACCCATCAATTCTGCAAATCATAAGGTGATTTGCGTCCCGATTTCGACCACTTGATTCGGCGGCAGCCCGAAATAACTGGCAGCGGTGCTTGAATTGCGGAACATGGCAACGAAGAGCTTTTCGCGCCATTTAGCCAAGGCCTTACCAATCTTCGGCACGAGGGTTTCACGTCCCAGAAAGTAGGACATTCGCATCGAATCAAGCGCGAGACCCTGAACGGCGCACCATTCTAATGCAGCCGGTAGATCGGGTTGTTCAGTAAATCCGTAGAAAACCTTAACGTTATAGAATTGCTCGCTCAAGCGCTCAACCAAAACTCGTTCAGAATCGGGAACGCGCGGCATCGACAATACCACCACAGTGGCTATAACGTTCGTCTCGTGCAATACCTTGTTGTGCTTGAGATTGTGGAGTAAGGCGTTCGGCACACGGTCGGGATTTGGCGTTAAGAAAATCGCCGAGCCTGGAACTGTGGTTATTCCCGCTGTGCCAAGCGAGTCGATGAAGTTTCTTATCGGTATCGCACTCGCGTTCAAACGCGTGCTGAGTAGTTCCCGGCCCATTTTCCACGTCGACAGGAGCGTGAAAACCAGTGCGCCGAACACCAGTGGGAACCAACCACCATCCTGAATTTTGACGGCGTTTGCGCTGAAAAAAGCGATATCCACGATCAGCAGAGGCAAGAACACCGCAAGCGTTTTTAATTTGCTCCAGTGCCATTCGTGTTGTGCGACCAAGAAAGCAAACATGGTGGTGACAATCATGGTCCCCGAGACGGCAATGCCGTACGCTGCCGCGAGACTGGTGGACGATTTGAACGAGAGCACTAGAACCACCACTACGACGAATAAGACCCAGTTAACTCCCGGCAAGTAAATTTGCCCCATTTGTTTAGCGGACGTATGTCGGATGTCCATATGCGGTGCGTAGCCGAGTTGCACTGCCTGCCGAGTTATCGAATAGACGCCGGAGATCACTGCCTGAGATGCAATTACTGTCGCGGCAGCGGCCAGAATTACGAGTGGATATAGCGCCCAGGTAGGCGCCATCAAATAAAATGGATTCTTTATCGCCGTGGGATTGTCGAGCAACAGCGCGCCCTGACCGAAGTAATTGAGTAGAAGTGCCGGCAGCACGAGGCAGAACCACGCCAGCCGGATTGGTTTCCGGCCAAAATGTCCCATGTCCGCATATAGCGCCTCTGCGCCGGTGAGGACGAGAAAAACTGCTCCAAGGGAGAAAAATCCAAGGACGGCGTGCGATGTCAAGAAGGCGATCGCATAAGTGGGTGAGATCGCCAACAATACGGCGGGATGTTGCGCTATCTGCAGGATGCCAAGGATAGCCAAAACGCCAAACCATAACGCCGTGATCGGGCCGAACGCAATGCCGACGAGGGCAGTGCCGTGTTTTTGCACCGCAAACAACGCCGCCAGAATGCCGATGGTTATGGGAATAACAAAAGGCTTGAAGGCCGGCGTTGCAATTTCGAGCCCCTCGATGGCTGATAGCACCGAAATGGCTGGGGTAATGGCGCCGTCGCCGTAAAAAAGCGCTGCGCCGAATAGTCCGAGCATGATAATCGTGGCATTACCCCTCGCAGTGAGTTTCGCCTTGGTAAGCACCAGTGCCATCAGCGCCATGATGCCACCCTCGCCCTCGTTATCGGCGCGCAGGATAAGAACGACATACTTGATCGAGACCACGAGGATCAGCGACCAGAAGATTAGTGACAAAATGCCTAGGACGTTGTCGGGTGTGATCGGCACTGGATGGTGACTTCCGGCGAACACTTCCTTCATGGCATAAAGCGGGCTGGTGCCGATGTCGCCATAGACCACGCCAAGCGCGGCTACGGACAAAACGGCGATAGAACTTGATTCGGTTTGATTGTTCATGGATTGTCGTTTTTGTATGGATCGGCGGTTTCAACCTGAAAGCGATAACCTACGCCGGTCTCCGTTAATAAATGCCGAGGCTGAGTTGGATCGACCTCGAGTTTTTGCCGGAGACTGCCAACGTAGACGCGGAGATAATGGCTGCTTTCCACATGCGAAGGTCCCCAGATTTCCTTCAGCAATTGACGATGGGTCATCACTCGTCCAGCGTGCGTCAACATGAATGAGAGCAGGTGATATTCAATCGGAGTCAAGTGCACCGGCTGTTGAGCGCGTTCAACCAGGCGCCGTACGTGGTCAACACGAACGTCGCCAAATTCGAATACGGCTGTTTCGTTGTCATTCGCCGGGCGCCGACGTAGGGCCGCGCGCACTCTCGCAAGTAGTTCCCCGACAGCAAAGGGCTTAGTTACATAATCGTCGGCGCCCGCATCTAGGGCTGCTATTTTTTGTGCTTCGGCCGAACGCGCCGACAGCACCACGACCGGCGCCGTCGACCAGCTTCGCAAGTCGCCGATGAAGTCGACACCATCGCGGTCAGGCAGCCCGAGGTCTAGCAGGATTAGGGCGGGTTTCGCCGACGCCGCCAAGCTGAGTCCCTGTGATGCCATGGTTGCTTCAATCGTACGGTAGCCGTCCTCTTCGAGCGCGGCGCGTACGAAACGACGAATCTCGGGCTCATCTTCAACTAACAGCACCAATGGGCGCGCTTCGCTCATGATGTTTCCCGTTGCGCGCCTTCCATCAGCTCCTGGTTTATCAAGGGCGGATTACCTACGGGTAACGAGAATGCGAACCTTGCTCCACCTTCCGGATTGGTCGTCGCCCAAATTCGGCCGCCGTGGACTTCGACAATGGCTCGACAGATTGCCAGTCCAAGGCCCACCCCGCCAACTCCTGTTTTGTGCTGACCGCGCTCGAACAGCGCGAATATTGTTTCCTCCGCGCCTGTTGGCAGTCCTTGGCCATTGTCTGCCACGGTGATTTCGACGACATCGCCGGTATGCTTTGCATCAATGACAATCTCGCCGCCCGGCGCATATTTCACCGCATTTTCAAAAAGGTTGACCAATACGCGTTCGATCAAGACCGCATCGAACTGCAGCAACGGCAGATCAGGCGGCAGGCGAACACTGATGCGATGCTGCGCCAATGGCGCCTCGAGACATTTCAGACTGCTACCGATTACTTCTTGCAGCGGCTGCCATTCCTTGTTCAACGTCACTTTCCCAATCTGGAGGCGAGCCATATCGAGAAGGTTGTGCACCAGGCTACTCATCCGCAACGCTTGCTCGCGAATAGCGGCCGCCGCCTCGCCGTGGCGCGATGGCAGCGGCGGGCGCGCCCGCGTCAGCGAATCGGCGAGCCCTACAAGAACGGTCAGTGGCGTGCGAAGGTCATGCGACAGCGTCGATAGCAGCGAGTTTCTAAGTCGTTCCGATTCGGCATTCACCAACGCCTCCTGGGCGACTTTCACGTAGTGCATGCGCTCGATTGCGATCGCCGCGAGGGATGCAATGGTGTCGAGAAGGTGGCGGTGTTCGGGCGCCAGATTATTCATCGGCTCCGGAAATTGCACCATCAAAATGCCGCGTACCCGCATCGACGTCTTCAGCGGCAGGCATAGGCCAAGTGGAAAGGGCTCGGATGCGGCGACAAATATTTCCGCCTCACCGCGTTGGTACGCAATTGATGCCTGCGGCGGCGGGATCGTCTTAGGTTGACCGGCGCCATGCAGCGCGGCCAACTCACCGGCATCGTCCGGAAGTAGCAGGGTGGCCGGGGCGGATAGGCGTTTACGAATAAATTGACTGACTATTTCAGCGACCTGCGAACCGTTCATCGCGCCAAACAAATCCCGTGTCATTTCGTACAGCGCCCGGGTATTTTTCTCCATCGCCAACGCGGCGTTTGCCTCTTGCCGTAGCTGCGCCGTGAGCTGGCCGATAATCAACGCCACCCCCAACATGACGGCGAATGTGACAAGGTATTGGGCGTCGTTCACCGCGAGCGAAAATCGCGGCGGAACGAAAAATATATCGAACAACAGGACACTGAGAAAAGCCGCTATTACCGCCGGCCCTCGGCCTAGACGCAGCGCGATTAAAACCACAGTGAGGAGAAATAGCATAACAATGTTGGCCAGGTCGAAAATGTTAAGTAACGGCGTGGCGACTAGGGTTGTCGCCATGCATGCAACAATGGCCCAGCAATAACTTAGAGCGCTTGCCCGGTTAACCCAGCGTTGCTTTCTGCCTAACTTTACATCCGACATCTGGCGCTACCTCAGTTTTCTATTGCAACAGGCCGCGGAATTACCAAAAAGGAGCGGTTGCTGCGTTAAGCCTAACCGTGCACATGTAAAAAAGGGGTAAAGATCGTAAGCGTGTAGCCCTACCTCATAGAATTTTCTGAGTCATGTGTGCACACTCAGTCACTTTGAGGAGTGGAGGCAAACATGGCGAAGGACGAAGCGAAGTGGGCATACTGGACGAAGCAGATCAAGGACTGGCGATCGAGCGGACTGTCGCGTAACGCGTACTGCAGACGCGAAGGACTCAAGCCCACCACATTTGATTACTGGCGACCGCTGATCGTTTCGGATCAGGCCGAAGACAAAGCAGTGAAGCAACCGGTGAGCGGTAATGACATCACACTGGTTCCCGTGGCCGTGATGGCCCAAGGCCACCCCGTCGATCCACGGCGTGGTGATGCTGCGTTCGCTACGATCAAATTGAAGAGTCCGTCCGGCTGGGAAATGCAATTGCCGGCGAGTATCGAGCCCAACTGGCTGATCGCCGTCTTACGTCAGTTGCCATGACGCTGCATCCGCACCAGGTTTGGCTGGCCGTCGAGCCGGTCGACATGCGACTCGGTATAGATGGATTGTCATTGTTGGTACAAGAAGCGCTAGGTAAAGCCCCCTGTGACGGCAGTGCTTATGCCTTTCGCAACAAACGCAGCAACCGCATCAAGTTGCTACTGTGGGATGGCGCCGGCGTGTGGCTCGGT
>JANNFT010000084.1:0-2580 GCA_031380185.1 Pseudomonadota bacterium | reverse complement strand
CCAAAACATTGACGTCGGTGAGGATCAAGCGTCGTCCATCAGGTCCAGCAGCGCCACGCTGTCGTCCAGATCCACTCCGGGCTGCAAGCCTTTTTCGCCGTACGTCCGCAGTTCAACTTGCGCTGCGCGCGCTCGCTTGCCATGCCGCGTCAACGCCTCGCGCACGGCGTCTTCAATGAACGCGGTAACACTCGTGCGCGAATCGGCCGCGCGGCGCTTGATCCGCGCCAACAGGTCGTCCGGAAGGTTGATTGTGGTTCTCATGCATCAAAACATACGCTACTAGCATATTGATGTCAACAGCCTATTGCGCTGGTAATTCCGGCACATGCCTCTTGGCGATATCGCGCTTGCGCAGAACCGCGCTAATCTGCGAATATTGTTTCCTATTAGAGATTGTCTTCGCGGAAAAAGCGCTTTGCCCAAGACCCGAGCCACGTTCGCAAAACTCACCCGCCACGCCTTCACGCGACGGTCAAACGTGTGCGCCTATTCAAGTCGCTCAATCAGCGCGACCGCTATCCGGTCGTCTGGGTCAATGGGCCGCCAGGCTCCGGCAAAACCACGCTGGTAGCAAGTTATCTCGAAACTCATAACGCTAAGACATTTTGGTGTCAAGTCGACGAGGGTGATCGCGATCCAGCAACATTCTTTCACTGGCATGCCGTAGCGCCCAGTATCCACGCGGTTCTCCGGCAATCGCCTGCGAAAATCTTTTCACGACACCGATCTGGCCACGAGATTGACAATAGGTACGCATTAGCGTACGCTATATTTCCCTCAATGGAGAATCACTATGGCGGCCCCAATCACCGCAAGCGAAGCCCGCGCCAGCCTGTATCGACTCATCGATCAGACTACCGAGTCACATCAGCCCATTCTTATCTCCGGCAAGCGTAGCAGCGCGGTTCTCATTTCCGCGGAGGACTGGCAAGCGATTCAGGAAACGCTCTACTTGCTATCCGTTCCAGGCATGCGCGAGTCCATCAAGAAAGGCATGGCGGAGCCGCTCGATAAAAGCGCTAAGGAACTGAACTGGTGAAATGGGCTGTTGTCTTCGCGAAGCATGCAGTCAAGGACGCCAAAAAACTTGCTGCTGCGGGACTGAAGAGCAAGGCTCAGAATCTGCTCGAGGTGCTGGCAATCGATCCATTTCAAAATCCGCCACCCTATGAAAAACTGGTCGGTGATCTTGACAGTGCGTATTCACGGCGAATCAACATTCACCACCGCCTCGTCTATGAAATTTTCATGAAGGAACGCAAGGTTCGCGTACTTCGCATGTGGACTCAATACGAATGAGCGCAGGATGCTATCGCCTCGGACGCGCCGCTTTTGGCGTTCGAAGTGACCTACGCCTCACTCGCTAGGCGTAGGTCGAATCGTGATCCGGCGGTAGCGCGAGAAATCGCATGAACTCCCCGTCGCGCGTAACGACAGCGCGCTTCGCTTGCGTGACTCGGATCGAGTAAAGAGAAAGTTGTTTATCTTTTGTGAGGTGACGCATCAATCTTGGCGGAACAGGATCGATCTTCTCCCATTTCAAGCCGGGGTCCTGATAGATTTGTGCCCAAGTAAGTTTTGAGATTTTCTCGAATAGCTTAATGATCTGAACTTTATCGTTCTTATCGAGCGCGAATAAGTCCTTTAAAAAATCGCCATCGTTCAGATCCAACCTGACGGGGGCGGCTTGGCTACTGCTCATTTACGCAACGTTCAGCTTTTTCTTCAGCTTAGCCAAATCCGTTTCTTTCGGCGCCGCTTTCTGAACGCGGTCGAGCGATTTTTCCAAGCGCGTTTGCATCGCGTCGGTATGCAACCAAGTTTGTCCACGAGGTATGACCACCGCCGCACGAATACGCCATTCACCCGGCTCAATCTCCTCGATTAGCATCTGTTGCCCAGCGAATTGCTTGCCCAACGAAATCTGCCCACTTTTACCGACTACTTTTACTTGGCTTGCCATGGAAATAATTCTCGACTCATTTTCAGAGATAGAAATCGTATCACATGAATACATGATGGCATGAATTTGTGAAACAAACGTGACCCGGAAGAAGCGAAGCGTACTGGGATGGCATTCCGCCAGGAACCGCGCACTGCTTAGCCCCCGGCATGGCATGCCTGAAGGCCAAGTATCCATGCGCCTCTCCAGCATGGTCATTCATTCTCGTCGCAATGATTAGCTAAACAGATCGCCTCGCTACGGTATAATTCTTCTTTTTCGTAACGGAAATTGTCATGGCTGCCAACTTAGATTACCTCGCCGATCATCGCCAACCGGCGAAGATTATTCCGACTGTGAAATTGTTGATTAACGGCGAGTTTGTCGAATCGCGCAGCACCGAATGGCGCGACATCGTTAACCCGGCAACCCAACAGGTTTTGGCGCGCGTGCCGTTCGCGACGACCGCCGAAATCAATGCGGCGATCGAGTCCGGCCGAGTGGCATTCAAGACGTGGAAAGACACGTCCATTTCGACTCGGGCGCGGGTATTTCTAAAACTGCAGCAACTGATCCGCGAAAATATGTCGCGTCTCGCAGCATGTCTGACCGCCGAGCAAGGCAAGACTTTAGTC
>JANNFT010000187.1:0-3660 GCA_031380185.1 Pseudomonadota bacterium | reverse complement strand
CGGGTCGGCGCCAAAACCCAACGCCAACGGAAACATACCCGCACCCATCGCGATGGTGGTCATCACGATCGGGCGCGAACGTTTGTGACAAGCATCGACCAACGCCTCAAAGCGCGACACACCCTTGCGTCGCTCGACGATGGCGTATTCAACTAGCAAGATCGAGTTCTTCGTGACGATGCCCATCAACATAATGAGACCGATCATCGACGGCATCGACAGCGCGCTGTTGGTCACGAGTAACCCTACGAATGCGCCGCCAATCGATAACGGCAATGCCGCGAGGATGGTGATCGGCTGCATGAAATCGTGGAACAGCAACACCAGTACGCCGTAAATGCACAACACGCCGATCGCCATCGCGATGCCGAAACTGGCGAACAGCGCCTGCATTTCCTGCGCATCGCCCAACTCGGCGATCTTGACCGCGGCGGGCAAATTTTTCAGCGCCGGCAACTGCATCGCCTCCGAATAGGCCTCGCCTAATTGCCGGCTGCCGAGCTCGACGTCGATGGTGACGTTGCGGCTTCGGTTCAGGCGATCGATTTGTGCGGGTCCCGATTCAATCGCGACTGAGGCGACCGTGCCCAACAATACCGGGCCATTTTTGCCCGGTACGGTGAGGCGTTCCAATTGTGCGAGATCGGCGCGCACGGCGTCCGGCAGTTTTACGCGAATCGGAATTTGCCGTTCGCTCAGATTCATTTTTGCCAGCGCAGTATCGTAATCGCCCGCCGTGGCGACGCGTATCGTCTCGCCGATGCTTTGTGCGGTAACGCCAAGATCGGCGGCACGCGCGAAATCGGGCCGCACGATAATCTCCGGCCGCGTCAGCGAGGCGCTTGAGTTGACATTACCGACGCCCGGAATGGTGCGCAAATCGCGTTCCGCGGCACGCGTTGCCTCAGCCAGGGCCAGCGGATCTTCGCTTCGCAGCACGATCTGCATTTTCACGCCGGTATCCGGCGGTCCGACATTGAAGCGCGCACCCGGTACATCGGCGAGCTGCGCGCGAATCATGGTTTCGATGTCTTGCAAGGATTCTGTGCGATCGTTGCGATGCAATAGCGCCAACGTCAACACGGCGCGGCGCGCTTCCGCCGCCGTACCGGGCGCGAACGTGTCCCCGCTTGAACCGCCGCCGACGGAGCTAAAGATATGCTTTACGCCGGGAACTCGCGCTGCGCGTTGCCGCACCAACTCAGCGGTATTCCAGGTTTCCTGCAGTGTACTTCCGGGCGGTAATTCAATGCTGATCTGCGTCTGACCACGATCGGAAGGCGGCACGAAACCCTTTGGCAACAAACCGATCAGTTGAATCGATCCGACGAAAAATGCCGCCGATGCGATAACCGTAATTAAGCGATGGCGTAAACACCACTGCATTGCCGCAAGATAGTGACGCATGATCCAACCATCGGGCGCTTCGGAATGTTTGGCGGGCTTGAGCATGTACGCCGACATCATCGGCGTGAGCAAGCGCGCGACTACGAGAGACGCGAGAATTGCTAACACCGCGACCCATCCAAATTGCTTGAAAAATTTTCCCGGTACACCGGCCATGAACGCGGTCGGCAAGAAAACCGCGACCAGCGCGAAGGTTGTCGCGATCACCGCCATGCCGATTTCGTCGGCGGCTTCCATCGCCGCTTGGTACGGCGATTTCCCCATGCGCAAATGGCGCGAAATGTTTTCGATTTCGACGATAGCATCGTCGACTAAAATACCGATCACCAGCGCCATCGACGTCAGCGTTACCGTGTTAAGCGTGTAACCAAACCAATACATTCCAAGGAAGGCCGGAATGATGGAAAGCGGCAATGCCGCGGCCGCGACAAGGGTCGCCCGCCAATCGCGCAAAAACCACCAAACGACAGCGACAGCTAACAATCCACCCTCGAGCAACAGTTCCATCGAGCCCAGGAAATTCTCCGCGATCGGCGCGACGTTGTCGATCGATTCGACCATCGTCACGTTCGGATACGCCGCGCGCAGTTGTGCGACCGCTTGACGCACACCGGAATGATCGTTGCCGGCAACCGCCAATTCGCTGGCGCCTTTAGTACGAAAAATTTCAAACGCGACCACCGGTTTGCCATCTTGTAATGCAACGGCGCGGCGCTCGGCGGTGGTATCGGTAACGGTTGCGATTTGATCGAGACGAATGCTGCGGCCATCGGCCAACGGCAATTCCAGCGCCGCCAATTCTCGCGCCGAATGCACCGTTGCAATCGTTCGCACCGCTTGCTCGGCGCCGCTGACATCGCCGCGGCCACCGGGTGTGTCCTGCTGCACTTGACGCAATTGGCGTGAGACATCTACCGCAGCCACACGCATCGCAGCCATGCGCGCGGCGTCGAGTTCGACTTTTATTTCCCGTGTGGCGCCGCCCATGCGCTTCACCGCACCGACGCCCGGAACGCTAAGCAGTTTTTTGGTGACCGCATTGTCGACGAACCACGACAACGATTGCTCATCCAGTTGCTTGGAGGTCAGCGTGTAGGTCAATAACACACGCCCAGCGGTCGATGCTTTGGTGACCGTCGGATCGCGTAACTCGGCTGGCAAATCGGCGCGCACGCGCGCAACGGCATCGCGAACGTCATTGACTGCCTCGGCGCCGTTTTTCTCCAACACGAATTCCACCGTGATGTAGGCGATACCGTCGAGGATTCGAGCGTAGATATTTTTTACGCCTTGCAAGCTCGCGACGGAATCTTCAATCTCGCGCGCAACTTCCGTTTCCAATTGCGCCGGCGCCGCACCCGGCAACGACGCCACAACCGTTACGATGGGCAGTTCAATATCAGGAAAATCTTGCACGCCACTGGCGCGAAAAGCCATCAAACCGGCCAGCGTCAATAACGCAAATAACAAAATGGCCGGGATCGGATATTTGATCGATAGCGAAGAAAAATTCATTGCGCGCCCTTAGTGGTTGGCCGCGGTTGCCGGCGCTAGATCATTCACCATATCACCGTCGTTCAAAAATCCCGCGCCGCTGGCGACGACGAACGTCTGGGCATTCAAGCCGCTGGCAATTTCCACACGATCGCCGACACGCTGACCCGTGTTCACTTTGATTTGCGCTACCCGATGGCCGGATTTCATTTCGAACACGTATGCGAATCCGTCGCGCGTCACCACCGCTTGCTGCGGCACGGTCAACGCGCCCGATGAGCCGAGCTCGAATTGCCCGGTCGCAAACATGCCCGCAGTCGCGCCGGAATCCTTAGGCAGGTCAACGTAGACGAGCGCCGCGCGCGTCTGCGGATCAATCGTCGGCGCCACGATGCGAACCACTCCTTGAATTTTTACACCGTTGGCTGCGGTGATCGTAACGGGTGTGCCGGGCGGCAGACCACCGAGTTCCTCCGACATCACTTCGGCGCGCCACTCCAAGCGGCCTTGACGAATCATATGAAATAGCTCAGCGCCCTGAGCAACTACCGCACCCACGGTCGCCATGCGTGCAGAAATCACGCCGCTGTCCGGCGCGACTACGCGGGTGTATTTCAGGCGCAATTGCTGCGAATTCAGCGTCGCGCGCGCAGATTGAACGCGCGCCTTTCCGGCTTGCTCCGCAGTGAGATATTGATTGATTTGCTGCGCGCTCATCGCGCCGGTCGGCTGCAAGCGCCGCGCCCGATCGCCGTTTGC
>JANNFT010000024.1:0-3695 GCA_031380185.1 Pseudomonadota bacterium | reverse complement strand
AATCGATTCGCGCGAATCCGTTTGACGGCATCATTTTGCTGGTCGGCTGCGACAAAACCACGCCGGCCTTGATGATGGGTGCGGCCAGTTGCGATTTGCCAACCCTGGTCGTCTCCGGCGGACCGATGCTGAACGGCAAATTCCGCGGCGAGGACATCGGCTCCGGCACCCACGTGTGGAAGTTTACCGAAATGCTCAAGACCGGTGAAATGAATATGGACGATTTGTACGAAGCGGAAGTGTGCATGTCGCGCTCCGCCGGACATTGCATGAGCATGGGCACCGCAAGCACCATGGCGTCGATGGTTGAAGCTTTGGGCATGGGCTTGCCGAGCAATGCCGCGATTCCCGCGGTCGATTCGCGCCGCTATGTGTTGTCGCACATGGCCGGCCGGCGCATCGTTGAGATGGTGAAAGAAAATCTCAAAATGTCAAAAATCATGACCAAGGAAGCGTTCGAGAACGCCATCATCGTCAACGGAGCTATCGGTGGTTCAACCAATGCCGTCGTGCATTTGCTGGCCATGGCCGGACGCATAGGAGTGAAACTCACGCTCGACGACTGGGATCGCCTCGGCAAGAACGTGCCGTGTCTGTTGAATCTGATGCCATCGGGCAAATATTTGATGGAAGACTTTTACTACGCGGGTGGCCTGCCCGTGATTATCAAAGAACTCGGCTCGATGCTCCACAAAAAAGCGCTGACAGTAAATGGCAAGACCCTTTGGGACAACTGCAAGGACGCGAAAAATTACAACGAGGACGTGATCTTCCCGTTGGAAAAACCGTTTAAGCCGAACGGCGGCATCGCCGTGTTGAAAGGCAATCTCGCGCCGACCGGCGCCGTCATCAAACCTTCGGCGGCAACGCCGGCGCTGATGAAGCATCGCGGTCGTGCCGTGGTGTTCGAAGACATCGACGATTACAAAAAACGCATCGACGATCCGAAATTGGATGTCGACAAGGACTGCATCATGGTGTTGAAAAACTGCGGCCCGAAGGGCTATCCGGGCTTTCCCGAAGTCGGCAACTTTGCGCTGCCGGCAAAGATTCTGAAAAAAGGTGTGACCGACATGATCCGCATTTCCGATGCACGCATGAGTGGCACGGCCTACGGCACGGTCGTGCTGCACACCTCGCCGGAAGCCGCGGCAGGCGGCCCGCTCGCGCTGGTGAAAAATGGCGACATAATCGAGTTGGATGTCGCGAAACGCAGACTGATATTGGAAGTTTCCGAAACGGAATTAGCGAAGCGGCGTAAGGGCTGGAAGCCGTTACCGGAACACGACAATCGTGGCTGGGTAAAACTCTATTGCAATACAGTGAATCAGGCCGACAAGGGCGTTGATCTTGAATTTTTAGTGGGCGGCAGCGGTGCGCCGGTACCGCGCGAGTCGCATTAGCACCGAACTGCTTTCAATTCTGCAAACGCGATAAAAGGAAATCGGATGTATCGTTTAGGCTTGGGAATAACGGTAGCGTTGATCGCTGGTTGTGCGGTGACATACAAAGCTCCACCAGGTCAGTATGAAGCGAAATCGACCTCAGCAACGAAGTCGAAAGTAGAATTGTTAAAAGCTTCGAAGCGAGTTTTGGTAAGTGAAAGTAATCAAATAACGAATTCTGATGACGATGCCGGTACCATTTCGACAGCGCCAAGGAATTTGCGCTTAACTCCCGAGCAGGCTGACTGTGGTACCACAATGGGGATCGATTACCTCAAAGATAACAGAACTACGACTCGCGTAGCCTACGGGATAATCGCGCAGGATAACAACCTGACCGTTAGGGCGAATATCGAGGGGGAGTATAAACCTGGCGATGCAATGCAAAATTTTACACTTACCTGTTTCTCACGAGGCTTGTTGGAGAAAGATTTGATTGGAAAAATACTCAGCCCTTGAATGCAATATTTCGGCGCGAGGGAGCCGCATACTTACTTGTCATTCCCGCGGAGGCGGGAATCCATTTGGCCTGATAAAGTCAGTATGGATTCCCCACCTTCGCGGGAATGACAGAAACCCATCCCCATGGCCTTAGGCCACCCCGTCCCGACCTTCCCCTTGAAGGGGAAGGAGATTAATCCGTCAACCCGGCAAACAACGGCGTGCTCAAGTACCGCTCGCCGTAAGACGGAATAATAACCACAATCATTTTCCCGGCATTCTCGTCGCGCTTGGCGACTTCGATTGCCGCCCACATCGCGGCGCCGGACGAAATACCAACAAGCAAGCCTTCCTCTTTCGCCATGCGCCGTGCGATCGCGAACGCATCGTCATTCTTCACGCGGACAACTTCATCGTAAATCTTGGTGTTCAAAATCGCCGGTATGAATCCGGCGCCAATCCCTTGGATCGGGTGCGGGCCTTTTTGACCGCCGGATAGCACCGGCGAGGCATCGGGTTCAACGGCAACGCATTTAAACGACGGCTTCTTCGCCTTAATCACTTCACCGACGCCGGTGATTGTGCCACCCGTGCCAATGCCGGAAATCAAGAAATCGCATTTGCCATCGGTGTCGCGCCAAATTTCTTCCGCCGTGGTCTTCCGATGAATTTCGACGTTAGCCGGATTCTCAAACTGCTGCGGAATAAGATAACGTGAATCTTCCGCCGCCATTTGCTTCGCCCGCGCGATGGCGCCACCCATGCCTTCCGCGCCCGGCGTTAAAATCAACTCGGCGCCAAACGCACGCAAAACAGCGCGGCGCTCCTTGCTCATGGTTTCCGGCATGGTCAGCGCGAGTTTGTAGCCCTTGGCCGCGCAGACAAACGCAAGTGCGATGCCGGTATTGCCGCTGGTGGGTTCCAAAATAATCGTATCTGGTTTGATCAGCCGGGCTTTTTCGGCGGCTTCGATCATGGACACACCGATGCGATCCTTGACACTGTTCGCCGGATTGAAAAATTCCAGCTTGGCGACTACTTCGGCTTTGCAGCCCTGGGTTAGGCGATTGATACGGACCAGCGGCGTGTTGCCGATCAGATCGATGGCGCTGTTGGCGATTTTCATAACTTCCTCCTCAAGATCATTTGTACGCTATGGTAGAGGCTTCGGCGTGTATGGCGCAAGTGCTAGTCTCTTCCAATTTGGTATGAGGTTGAACGGAGGCTCGAGTTTCCAACACGGTATGAATCTGAAGCATGAGTTTTGGATCGCTCATTCCGCCGTCAGTGGGTTTGGAGAATTGAATGCTGGCGGCGTAACGTTATTCGTACTAATTGGGTCACAGATAGCCAATGCCGGAATTCGCGCCGACAGATTCGCCGACCACCGCGTCCGCCACCGCCAGAAACAGGTCGTCCTTGTTGCCGAAGTCGTAGTAGATTAACCGCTTGTTGGAGCCCGAGCGCGGGGCGATCTGGTCGATGCGGGCACCGCCTAATCCATGGGCCGAGAACTCCGCTGTGGATGCGTCGAGTATGGCCTGGCGCAACAGACCTTAACGTCTGAAGTTCGTTCGAGCGCAGGTTCCGATGACCGTTACCTCTTCGTCGACAGGTAAGCGTCCTGTCACACCGGCGCATCTTTTAAGGGCTGGGTTCAGCCGATTCCCACTGAAGCGGCGCCATCTCGCAGCGTATCCCTTCCAGCCCAGTCGGTCTCGGCCGCCGTCCTCGCCATCGGCAAGTAACTTTTCGACAAACTCCTGCCCACTTTGATATGATTGGCTAACCTTAGCCAGTTTACGTTGG
>JANNFT010000022.1:0-3728 GCA_031380185.1 Pseudomonadota bacterium | reverse complement strand
GCCAGTACGTCATACGCAGACGATTGCGACACCTCGGTTGGCTGGCCACTGCGACAATGGCAGTTGCGGTGATCGCGATGTTCGTAACGATATAGATGTGGCAGTGAATCTCGCAGCCTGGGTCTTTTTGCCACTCGCGGCGATGACGATCGCGCGCGCCGATGCGACGATGACGCGCTTACCGCTACAAACGCAAGATCAGAGCGGCTACGTGCTGTTTTTGCCGGTGATGGGTGGCGCGGTAATTGGAGTCGCTGCGATCGGGTTCTTGGTGGGTGGGCGCTAAGAAAATCGCATCCGCGCCGGAGACCTGGCATCTAGCGCTCTCCAGCGGTAATTATGCGTCGACATTCCCCGCCCCAAGACCAACAGAGTTTCACAACGGAAAACCGCGTCGCTTCTCTTCTACCAATAGCCATAACCCCATTGCAAGTGGGGCGAGCGCGAACAGCAGAAAGGTTTGGGAGTAGCCCTTTAATACGGTGACGCCGGCGGCGAATAGCAGCGGACTGACCATGGCGCCGCCGAACGTCAGAAATTGCGTGCCGCCGGTGATCATGGCGATTTCATGGGGCGGCGCGTGTTGCGCAATGCCCGCGAAGAAGACGCCGTTCCATCCCACGACCGTCGCGGCGACCAGCATCGCCGTGCTCACCACGACTATTACCGGAGCTTGCGTTGACAGCATACCAAACAGGGCGAGTGTCGCGGCCATGCCCAGTCCGAGCAAGCCGAGCAGGATTCTTGGCGCGACATAGCGATCCGTGATCACGCCCCAGAACGGCCGGGCGATGATGCTGGTGATCTGGGCGGTCGCCAAGATGCCTGCGGCCGCAGTCAACGAAAAGCCGCGCTCCAAATTCAAATCCGATACGAGAAAGGTGAGAAAACATACTTGCATGCCCGAGTAGCAGGCTGAGCAGATTGCCAAACTACGTAGCGGCGGATCGCGCATCACGCGCACCAGTGGGCGAGTCAGAACGGCGTGCCAATTGAGTTTCACTGCTTCGAGATTGCCGTCGAACCGTTTGCGGTAAGGCGTGAGCAACAACAACTCGCAGGCAACCAGCGCGCTGGTGGCAATGACTGCGCCGCGCCATGACCACCAGCCAAGAAACACCGGGACCAATAGCCCGGCGAGTGCTACGCCAATCGGCACGCCGGTCTGTTTGATGGAGAAAAATAGGCCACGACTTCGAACAGGTGAATGCTGGCTGAGTATCTGCGCGGCAGTCGGGTTGGTCAGTCCATAGCCTATGCCAATTGCCGTTGTCGCCAGCAACAACAACGCTGGTATGCCCGTGGCGACAACTAACAATCCCATCGCAATAAGCGTCATCGCCACCTGGCTTAAGCGCAGCGCACCGAACTGGCGCACGTAATGCCCGCCGATTAAACCGGAGAATATTGCCGCCAAGTAGACGGCGCTGACGAACACGCCAATGCTTTGCGGTGCGAATCCCAATTCTGGCGCGGCTACCGGCGCCAGCACCGACGGCGTGGTCATCGCCGTACTGGCCATGATTTGCGCCGTGATCGTCAGTAATAATGCCAGCCACGGACGAGAAGCGGGCGGCGAGCCGGGAGATGATTGCGTCATCGCTTCAGGCTATCAGCCCGCCTAAAAGTTCGATGTTGTTCGCGCGATCGATGGCGTTCCGCAGTGGCGAGAAGTTGGCAATTTAGCTGGCGCGTTGTTGGCGAAATAGCGTGGGAACTACGCATCGAACAATTATCGGCGCTCGATGTCGTTGCGCCGGCCGTCGATGATATCGCTTAACAATTTCCCTGAGCCGCAAGCAAGGGTCCATCCCAGCGTTCCATGTCCCGTGTTAAGAAATAGATTCCCATACTTGGTTTTTCCGACGTAAGGAATATTGTTCGGCGTGGCGGGACGTAGCCCGGTCCAAAATTTCGCTTCACTTCGATCGCCGACCTCAGGAAATAATTCCAACGCGCGGCGCAAGATATTTTCGCAGCGCGCTTGATTGAGTTCCGTATTGTAGCCGTTGAGCTCGGCGGTCCCCGCGATTCGAAGTCTTTCGCCCAATCGGGAGAAAACCATGTGGTGCGACTCGTCAGTGAGGCTGACTTGCGGCGCGAGTCCGCCCGATCGAATCGGAAACGTCACCGAATAACCTTTGGCCGGATAGACCAGAATATGAACGCCGAGAGGCTTGAGTAGTAGCGGACTATAACTTCCCAGCGAAACGACGTAGGCGTCGGCTTTGAGTTCGGTTGTTGCGCCACTGTCGTCGCGTACCATCACGCCGGTGATCCTATCGTTGGTGCGGGCGAGATCGACGACGTTAGTTTTGTAGCGAAACGCCACGCCACGCAATTGCGCCAACGCTGCGAGCCGTTCGGTGAATAGTTGTGCATCGCCCGATTCGTCGGACGCGCTATAGGTTCCGCCGGTGAGTTTGGGTTCGACAGAGGCGAGCGCGGGTTCCAATTCGATACATTGTTTTACTGACAACGCGTCGATCTTTAGTCCGAATTGATTCATCACTTGCGATGCTTTTACGCCGTGTTCGAATTCTTGTTGGTCAGTGAAGAAATGCAGAATGCCACGCTCGAGATGGTCGTATTGAATGTTCGTTTCCGCGCGTAGCGCGCGCAATTGGTCGCGGCTATAAATGCCCAGCGTGACTAGGGATCGAATATTTTGTCGCGTCCGCCCCGGCGTACACTCGCGCAGAAACTGCAAACCCCAGCGAATTTGTTGCCAATCGGCATGCAAGCGAAACAGTAGTGGCGCATCTTCTTTGCCGAGCCAGCGCAATATTTTCAGCGGCGCGCCGGGATTAGCCCATGGCACGGCATGGCTCGCGGAAATTTGCCCGCCGTTAGCGAAGCTCGTTTCTAATCCTGCGCCGGGTTGCCGATCGACCACCGTGACCTCGTGGCCGGCTTTACTCAAATACCAGGCGGAAGTCGTGCCTACCACGCCCGCGCCTAACACAATGATCTTCATCTGCGATTATTAGGAATCTTGTTATCTCGGCTAAAATGCCTGATTCGACTGAGGAGAAATGTAATGATTCAACGTTATCACATCGGCAAACGCCTGTCTGAAATGGTCGTGCACAACGGCACGGTTTATCTCGCGGGCCAAGTCGCGGCGGACGGCAAGCAAGATATTACCGGCCAAGCGAAACAAGTGCTGGCGCAGATCGATTCGCTGCTCGCCGAAGTCGGCAGCGACAAGACTAAAATTTTGTCCGCGACCATTTTCCTGCCGAGCATGGCGGATTTTCCGGCGCTCAATGCCGTGTGGGAAACCTGGGTGCCCGCAGCTCATTGCCCGGCACGCGCGACGGTGGAGGCGAAGCTCGCTGCGCCGGAATATAAAGTTGAGATTCAGGTGATTGCTGCACAATAGGCGTCGCCCTAAAAGCCAATCCCAGCGCGGCTTTTCAGGCACATATGCTGAAACGGCAAGCTAGGAGCGAGTTCTCAGCCGGCAACGTATAGATTTGTCATTCCCGCGAAGGCGGGAATCCATTTGGCGGTGGAAATCGTCAGCGCGGGATAGATTCCCGCCTTCGCGGGACTGACAAATCTGTACGTTGCCGGTTGACAACTCGCTCCTAGCTTGCCGTTTCCGCATATATGCCTGAAAAGCCGCGCTGGTATTGGCTTTTAGGGCGACTCCTATTGCGCCGCAGTCACCTGAATCTCAACTTTATATTCCGGCGCAGCGAGCTTCGCTTCCACCGTCGCGC
>JANNFT010000501.1:0-3035 GCA_031380185.1 Pseudomonadota bacterium | reverse complement strand
TGCAATTTGCTCGCCGATTGCAAAGCGGTGCAATCTTGGCTGGGTTTAACGGACGACGTACGCATGATGTGCGTCCTGCCGGTTCACCACGTCAATGGTTTGACCGTGACCCATGTATTGCCGATGTATGTCGGTGGCTCTGTTGTTCTGAATCGCGGCTTCAAGGCCAGCACGTTTTGGCAGCGGCTGGCGCTGCACAAAATTCACTACGTGTCGGTAGTGCCAACCGTTCTACAATTTTTGTGCGAGGCAAACGAGGATATTTCCACCCTTGACCTTAGAAACTTACGACGTATCCTGTGTGGCGCCGGAACATTATCCGTGTCCCTTGCGACGCGCTTTGAGGATCGATTCCATGTCACCATCATGCATGGCTACGGGTTGTCGGAAACGACTGCATTCGCCTGCTTAACGCCTAATGATCTGTCGCAGCAATCGCAACGCCATTGGCTAACGCATTACGGTTATCCGTCGATTGGCGTGGCGCTGGACTGTAATGAAATGGCTATTCTCGACCCGCAAGGAAACGCTTGTGAACCGGGCGACAAAGGCGAAATCGTAGTGCGCGGCCATAACGTCATGGTCGGTTACTTTAAGAGAGATGACGCCAACGCCGAAGCGTTCCAGTTTGGCTGGTTTCGCAGCGGCGACGAAGGGTTTTATCAATGCGATGAGCGCGGACGTCAGTTTTATTTCATCACCGGACGCATCAAGGAATTAATCAATCGCGGTGGCGTGAAGTACAGTCCGTTCGAAATTGAAGAAGTGCTGCAGTCGATCCCGGGTGTGAAAATCGGGCTCGCGATTGGGTTCGATAACGAATGGTATGGCGAAGAGGTTGGCGCGTACGTTGTTAAAGTGGATGGCGCCCTATTGTCGGAACAGCAAGTGCTGAACGCCTGTCGTAAAGCGATGCCTTTTTCGAAATCGCCGAAATCGGTGAAGTTCGGAACCGAGATTCCAGTGACCACCACGGGCAAATATCAGCGGCTCAAACTCAAAGATCTGTTTACCGACTATCGAAACACTCAATTCAAAGACGCTAAAAATTAGGAGAGCGGTTGTCATGGCCCATTCATACGACACCTATTTAGACAAAAACGCTGCTAACTTTACGCCGCTCACGCCGCTATCATTTTTGGATAAGGCCGCGTACGTCTATCCGAATCGAACCGCGGTTGTTCACGGCTCGGAACGCTATACCTGGAAAGAACAATACGTGCGTTGCCGCAAGTTGGCCTCGGCTTTGAAAAATATCGGCATTGGTGAAGGTGATACGGTAGCGGCAATGTTGCCGAATATTCCGGCGCTGGTCGACTTGCATTTTGCTCCGGCGATGGTCGGCGCCGTGCTCAACGCCTTGAACACGCGGCTCGACGCGGAAGCCATCGCCTTCATGCTCGATCACGGCGAAGCGAAGGTGCTGTTCTGCGATTCGGAATATTCCGCCACCGTCGAAAAAGCGCTGACGCTGATCAAGAAGCCGCCGCTGGTGATAGATGTGATTGATCCTATGTTCAACGGCAGCGCAAAGCGATTGGGCGAGAAGGACTACACGGCTTTTTTGCACGGAGGTGATGCCGATTTCAAATTCGCCTATCCCAGCGACGAATGGAATGCGATCGCGCTGAATTATACGTCGGGCACAACGGGCAATCCGAAGGGGGTGGTGTATCACCATCGCGGCGCGTACATGAACGCCATCGGCAATGTGTTGACGTGGGACATGCAGCGTCATCCGATTTATCTGTGGACATTGCCGATGTTTCATTGCAACGGTTGGTGTTTCCCATGGACCATCGCCGCGCAAGCAGGAACTAATATTTGTCTGCGAAAAGTCGATGCGAAGGCCATTTTCGATTTGATGCGATCGGAAAAAGTCAGCCATTATTGTGGCGCGCCGATTGTTCACTCGACGCTGATCAATGCACCGGCGGAAATGAAAGCGGCAATCAATCATCGCATCTCGGCGATGGTCGCGGGTGCGGCGCCCCCGGCGGCGATGATCGAAGGCATGGAGCAGCTTGGCTTTAGCTTGGTGCACACCTACGGATTGACTGAGATTTACGGTCCGGCCTCGGTGTGCGCGCCGCAATCGGAATGGTGCGATTTATCGTTGGAGCAACGCGCCGAAAAAAACTCGCGCCAGGGCGTTGCTTATTTATTGCAGGAGGACATGGTTGTAATGGATCCGCAAACGATGACGCCGGCGCCTTGGGACGGCGAGACCATGGGCGAGATTATGTTTCGCGGCAACATCACCATGAAGGGTTATCTTAAAAATCCAAAAGCGACGGATCTAGCCTTTGAGGGTGGTTGGTTTCATACCGGCGATTTGGCCGTGACCTATCCCGACGGCTATTCCAAAATTAAGGATCGCTCCAAAGACATTATCATTTCCGGTGGCGAGAATATTTCGTCGCTCGAAGTCGAGGATGTGCTGTATCGTCATCCTGCGATTATCAGCGCGGCGGTTGTCGCCAAGCCTGATGAGAAATGGGGCGAGACGCCTTGTGCGTTTGTTGAATTGCGACAAGGCGCAACTGCAACCCTCGAGGAAATCTTTGCGTTCTGCCGCGAACGTCTTGCGGGATTTAAATGTCCCAAGACGATTGTATTTGGCCCGGTGCCGAAAACATCGACAGGAAAAGTTCAGAAATTTCAATTGCGCGAACGCGCGAGAAATATTGAGT
Organism: Pseudomonadota bacterium; assembly: GCA_031380185.1. Classification (GTDB taxonomy): domain Bacteria; phylum Pseudomonadota; class Gammaproteobacteria; order Burkholderiales; family JALYOK01; genus JALYOK01. The sequence continues at coordinate 342 of JANNFT010000501.1, read as the reverse complement.
GACGTTTGTTGATTTGGTGGGACTTCCCCTCGCCTCTACGCCTCTCCCCGCAAACGCGGCGAGGGATAAACCCCCTCTCCCGCGCGCAGGAGACGGCTGGGGTGAGGGTCGACCGCGAATAGGCAGATCGGTTATTACTAAAACTAAAAGTCTCATTTAAACCCAATGCATAAATCTTCATTCTTGGGGCTCGGACCCCACGGCTTTCATCGTGTCGCATACACCGAGTGGGGCGATGCGAGAAATCCGAATGTACTAATCTGTGTCCACGGCCTGACACGCAACGGCCGCGATTTCGATGTGCTGGCGGAAGCGCTGCAGGATCGCTATCGCGTCATTTGT
>JANNFT010000511.1:0-2555 GCA_031380185.1 Pseudomonadota bacterium | reverse complement strand
CTCGCTCGTAGTAATCCGCGATCCAGTCGACCACCTCTTTGCCGTGGCGGCGGAATTCCTCGGCGGTCATGTGAAACGATTTCGGATCAGTCATACGCTTTGTCAGAAGTAATAATTTAAGCCGGCTTTGTATTGGTATTTCTGCACGAAGTCGCGCGCGAATTGGTTTATCGGCGCACCGAAGACGCCAAACACGGCCCACTGCTTGCGCTCGCCAAATTGACGTCCCAGAGAAGTACTCGCGCTCACGTTCCAGCGCTTATCGTGCTCGAGATCGAGAAACGCTTTCACCTCTGAAATTGAATACCAATCACCGGAAAAATTCAAAATCATGAACGGGCGAAAATTTATTGTGCGGACTCGATCCTCGCCGCTATCGCGTTCGACGTCGAATTGATATTGAACCAAGCCAATCAACTGGAACGCCTTATTGTGCCGATAGGTGAGCGCATAAGAAGGCAGCAATGTGGTGCTGCGCTGCCCCAACACCGCCGCACTGGCCGTATTGAAATAGGTTTCAAGCGCATAGGAATGGATGAATTTCCCCTGCGTTGCGAACGGATGAATCAAGAACGTTCGTATGTCCCCCAAACCATTCGCCGACTCCTCACCCGGCACGCGGTTAGCGCGATATTGCACGTAAGGAACTTCCACCGTCAAGCCGTAATCGCGCTGGACGCCGAAGGAATAGGTCACATTGAAAAGAACGCGGTCGCGAACATCGCCTTTTGGCAATGCCGTGTATTCATCCAGTACGGTCATGCGGCGGCGGATGACCGTCGGGCCTTGTGCCGTTTCCGATTTCGTCGGCGCGGCGGGCGTGCCGGCAACCACCGGCTCGGGTTCGGCTCCGTGCGTCAAACTTATTTGACCGACGGATGAAATAACCAGCCACGACAATATCCGGCGCACCGAGCGAGATTGCAATGTTGTCATTGTTCAAAGTTGAAGAGCACTTCGTTCGATCAATTGTCAAGCCCGAAAATCACTTCACCGGCGCACCCGACAGCGTCAACAGAAAGCGAATTTGAACTTCGTTCGCGACGGTTTCCAAATCCCCCCAAATACCGGCGCCGACCTTGAAATCGAGGCGCTTGATTTCAATGGCGCCTTGCGCCGTGGTCATGCCGCCGGCCTCCTTCATCGTGAATGGCGCAACTACGTCTTTCGTTGTGCCCTTGATGGTTATTTTTCCGCGCATCTCAAACTTTTCGCCGGAAATATTTTTTACACTGGTCGAGGCGAATTTCGCTTGGGGAAATTTCGCGGTATCGAACCAGTCCGGACGAATGATCTCAGCGTTAGCTTCGGCGCTACCGAGATCCATACTGTTCAGATCAACCGTGATCTCGGCGTGACTGGCTTCCGGTTTCTTCGGATCAAGATTCGCCTTGACGTTGAATTTTCCGAACTTACCGTCTTGCGCCACACCCATTTGCTTTCCGGCAAATTTGATTTCACTCTTGGCCGCTACCAGTTGTTGTTCTGCGCAGACCGACCCGGCGCTGAGCGACATGGCTATACCGATACTCATCATTTTTTTAAACATACCTATCCTCATTTTTTCGAAAGAAACGGCAACATCCGCGTCATCACCTCATCGCGATCGACCAAACGGTGTTTCCACGCCGCAGCGATATGCAGAAATACGAATGCGGCGAACGTGAAATTCAAATATATGTGCACCTCTTTAAGGATCTCGGCCAATTCTTTATCGGCTTGCACGAGGTCCGGCAGCGCGAAGAGACCGAGATAAACAACCGTCTTGCCCGCTGCCGAACTATACAGCCAACCGGACAGCGGGATGACAAACATAAAGGCATACAGCAAGAGGTGGCTCCAATGCGCCGCCCTCGCCTGCCATGCCGGCATGCTCGCGGGAAGCGGCGGCGCCGGATGACCGAGCCGCCACAACAAGCGCAAACACACGAGCATGAAAATCGTCACCCCAACCCACTTGTGCCAGGAGAAAAACTTCAGTTTTTGCGGCGATAAATCCATGTCGACCATGGTCAAGCCGAGGCCGAAGTTGCTGATGATCAATAGCGCGATCAGCCAATGCAACGCGATCGCCGTGCGGGTGTATTGATTCGGGTTCGAGAAATTCATAGAGCTGCCACTAGGTTCGCGATAAAATTTAAGAGTGGGATTATCCGCTCAAGTTCTGGGCAAAAACAAGAGCATGTGTTTCTTTAAGTATTTTGCCGTCATGCCAGGAGCCCCGTCCTGCTTGCCTGTTGGCGTATGCCGCGCCACGAACCAACGGCCCGAGGCAAGGAAAGAGGTGCGCAGCTGCCTAACCGATAGGATTCGCGACTGGCTTGGCGTGCGCCACAGATTGCTTGAAGAAGAGCTTGAATATTAGGTCGTGGCGCGGGCGACAAATCTACGTCCTAAGTCGACATATTTCTCGGCCGCTGATTTCATCATAGTCGTTCATAAAGTCGACAAACTTTTGTGTCGATCGTTACTGACTTAGGTAAAGTTACAAATGATCCGCGAAATTGGCCCATGCGATACGCACTGACGGGTGTAAGATTCCCGCAACCGTCAAA
>JANNFT010000473.1:0-1902 GCA_031380185.1 Pseudomonadota bacterium | reverse complement strand
AAAAATTACTGAGCAAACATGACGTTTGTCGATCGTGCGCACTATTGTGTCGTACCTTCCTGACAAAAGATCTCGATTATTTTGTCCGCTGCCGCGCGATTAATCGTTTCCACTACAGCGCGCTCTTCTTCTGGAAATGGCGTTAGCACGAAATCGATGACGGATTGTCCTTCCGGCGCCGGTCCGACACCGATTTTTACTCGGCGAAACCGGTCGTCCTGAAATGCCTGGAGGATGGAACGCACGCCGCGATGGCCCCCATCTCCGCCGCGTTGTCGCATCTTCACAACGCCGAAAGGCAGATCGATATCGTCGTGAACCAAGATAAATTTTTTTCCCTCAAACCCAGGAGTTTCGGCCAGCCGAACCAAGGTCGGCCCAATGTCGTTCATTGCGCTTAACGGTTTGACCAAACGCACGGTTATGCCGTTGATGTTGCCTTTCGCGAGCATTGCCAAATCCCCTTCGAGCTGCCACGGTTGGCCCATCTTCAACGCCAATTGGTCTACCGTTCGGTAGCCAAAGTTGTGAGGCGTATCGGCAAATTTCGCTTCTGGGTTACCTAGGCCGATCACGATAACATCGGTGTTACTGGATTGTTCGCCGGTCGTAGCGGTATTTTTTTCCGCAATAATAAGGTTGGGGCCGTCTTGTGTGAGCCCTTCTGAGTTTTTTCCACCCGATGGCACATGCATCAACTCGCACACGTCGCAAAATTGGTTTCTCTGGCACGCGGGTAACCAACATTGAGCGCTTTCCGTCCTCGCGAGAATCACGCGCTGCAGATGGTCGGCCTTGGCCGAGCCTTTAAGCAGCACTAAATCACCGGGCGCTAGATACCCCCAAAGGTAATTCGATGCGTCCTGTAAGGACGAAAACGCGACTAAATGGTCGCTCGAATTGCGTTTTGCTTTGAGTGCGGCCGATGCCCACGGCCCGACAAACACGACGCAATCTGCAATTGCCAATGCATCTTTTGCGATTTTGACATAGCGACGAGCCGAATCCCCCGGATAATCCGAGATGGTGCCGACGACAATAATTTTGCGCTTGGCTTGTGCCTGACGCATCACTTCAAACGCGGAAGCGATAGTGCTCAACGGCGCTTTCCAATCGTCGCGCATGAATGTAATACCATCGACTTCGACCGGCTCCATCCGACCCTCGAAGGGCGCCAGATCGACTATCGCGTCCGCCGCATTTGCCAACGGCATTCCCAGCGCGACTCCAGTTGCTAAGGCCGCTAGCACCGTAGGTGCCCAGTGGGTGCCGCAAAGTTGCGTTTGTACGCGCTGCGATTTGCCTTGCCATGTGACATTCAGCGAAAATCGTTGCGGCCACACCGATTGGAGTGAATCGCCGCGCAACATCGCGTTATCCGTTAGTCCGAACGTGACGATACGCCCGGTGAAGCGCTCGCCCATTCCCATGACTAGGAGATCGTCGGCATTCAACACCGCGATACCCGAGGGTGGAAGCGAACCGATAAGCTTTCCCTTTTCAATCGCAATAGCTTCCTTGGTTCGATACGCCGAAAAATGGTCGGACTCGACGTTAGTAACCACGCCGACGTTGGGTTTAACCAACGCTAAAGGAACATCCATAGTCCCTGGTTTAGGAGCGCCGATCTCTACGACACAACAGGAATGGGTACGGCGTGTGCCCAACACGAGAGCGGGAATGTATTCGATTGAATTCAACGTGCCCGTCGTTTTGCGAACCTCAGTAGAGAAATGGCGTTGTAAGATACCGGCGATCAGATCTTTCGCGGTAGTTTTTCCTGTGCTGCCGGTGATTCCGACAAAGACGGTGTTGACAAGTCGGCGGCTATTCCAGTAAGTTATGCGATATAGGACGCGCTCGTAGCATTAGTTAATTCGCCACACGATCGCTACCTTCAAG
>JANNFT010000424.1:0-6750 GCA_031380185.1 Pseudomonadota bacterium | reverse complement strand
TATCGGGAAGACGAAAATGTTTCGCGGCGATCAATCGCGTAACTCCCGGCCGGTGAGTTTCAAGAACACGTCTTCCAGATTCGCCGGGCGATGCAAGTAACGCAGCACTGTTTGCGTCTGTAGATCGTGCAGCAATGGTTCTAATCCTTCCCCATAGCAAAAAGCGGTTTCGCCGGTGATCTCAATCCGTTTCGCGCGTGCCCGGGCGAATTGCTCCAGCCAATGATTCAGCCCATCGCCATAGACTTCGACCACTTGCGGCTCAATATGCTGCGCGACCAATTCGCGCGGCGCGCCTTGTGTGATGACTTTGCCGTGATCCATGATGATGAGCCGATCGCACAGCCGCTCGGCCTCATCCATGAAATGGGTGGTGAGAAAAATCGTTTTGCCTTGTGCGAGCAGGCGCTTGAGCCGATCCCAAATTAAGTGACGGGCTTGCGGATCAAGTCCCGTGGTTGGTTCATCCATCACGATGAGTTCAGGATCATTGATGAGCGCGCGCACCAACGTCAAGCGCCGTTTCATGCCGCCCGAGAGCGTGTTGATCTTGCTGTCACCGCGTTGCGCGAGGCCGGCGAATTCGAGCAAATCCGGAATGCGTTTGCGCGTATCGCGGTCAGCGATGCCGAAGTAGCGGCCATACACGAGCAGATTCTCCGCGACAGTGAAATCGGGATCGAGATTATCCATTTGCGGCACGACGCCGACGCGACGACGCGCTTCCCGCGCGGCTTGCGGCACGGGAGAATCAACCAGCGTAATCTTCCCTGAATCAGGATCGGTCAGACCTAAACACAAACGCAAGGTGGTAGTCTTTCCCGCGCCGTTTGGCCCGAGTAAGCCGAAACATTCCCCGCGCTTTAATTCGAAACTGACACCCGCGACGACTTCTCGATCGCCGTAAGTTTTGCGAAGATTCTCAACTGCTAGAACCGGCATGCCTGAACGACAAGTTGTTTGATGAGATGCAAACGTCGATGGAAAAAGTGATCGGCACCGGGAATAACAACGATCGGGAGATTTTGTGGCCGCGCCCAATCCAAGATGGCTTTGAGCGGGACCGTGTCATCGATCTCGCCGTGGATGACCAGCGTGTCGGGTTTTACTGCGGCGACATCGAAGCGCCCCGCCGCAGGCGCGATCAAAACCATTTGCCGAATGGCGAGTTGAGTCGCTACCTTGGTCTGGACAAAACCGCCGAAGGAAAATCCGGCGAGAAAAATCGGTAGTTCGCCGAATTCACGTTTCGCATAATCCGCCAATAACAACATATCAGCCGTCTCGCCGCGGCCTTCGTCGTGCTTGCCTTCACTTGCGCCGACGCCACGAAAATTCAGGCGCAACGCGATGCAATCCAACTCCGCGAACGTGCTCGCCAGCGTTTGCACCACTTTATTTTCCAGCGTGCCACCATACAGCGGATGCGGATGAGCGATCAGCGCGATGCCGCGCGGCGCCGCCGCAGGCCGATTGATGACGACTTCGAGTTGTCCGCCCGCGCCGGCCAGCATAACGGTTTCGCGTTTGTCGAAATTAACCACTAGATTTTCAACCGCTCGACCACGCGGCCATTCACCAAATGCTCGTCAATAATTTCATCGACATCTTTTTTGTCGGCGTAGGTGTACCAGGTTTCTTCCGGATAAATCACCATTACCGGGCCCTCAGCGCAGCGATCCAGGCAGCCCGCTTGGTTGATCCGAACCTGGCCTTGGCCGCTGAGTTTCAGCGCTTTGACGCGATCTTTCGCGTAGCCGCGCATGTCGCTCGAACCATGATCGTTGCAGCAGGCCTCGCCATTGGCGCGTTGGTTGCAGCAGAAAAAAACGTGGTGTTTGTAATAACCGGACATCGAGAATTTCCCAGTTTGAACGCGCGGAATTATAACCCAGTGAAATCATTAAGCTGTTGCCGCAGCCAATACCAAAACAAAAACACCAATGCGATGATGGGCCAAATTTCGTTCAGGTAAAGGGTTAGCCCCGTGAACTGCAGCAACTGACCATAAGGCCAATCGAACAGACGCAGAACATCGCTTAGCGAAGAATAGTTCCCTGCCATTTTTGACAAGATGCCGCCGGCAAGGATCAGCACGGCAGCGAGGTAGATACGCTGATTGAGCCGCAAAAATGAAAGTGGCAATAAGGCGATAAAACCAATTGCCAATCCCGTCATTGTTTCTTTGCTGTGCCACTCGGCGGCGACTTCCGGGCGCAATAGCGCATACGCCGCGACCAGCTTGATGCAAAAAGCGAGGCCGGTCAGCGCCTGGACAAACACTAGCGCGTGGCTGCGTACGCGCATCAGCGTCGAGACGAATAGGCCGACGCCGCAAAAGTTTAGCGCAGTGCCGAGCGCAAATGACGCATCGGATGGCGGCTTAAAAGTGTAGCCTTGGTAATTGCCACGCAGGGTATCGGCGACAACGCCGGCGCCGAAAAACGGTATCGAGGGATTGAGTTGCGAGATGAGCCAGATGCAGAGCAAGGCCAGACCCACATCGACGGTGACGCTGGGAAAAAACATTTCATTGCGCCAGCGCTGTAACAGCGTCTGAACATTGGTGTTGCGGCCGAGCCAGGCCGACAGCAATGCGCCCGCCAGACAGCCGGCGCTATTGAAAAACAAATCGAGATTGGACGCTATCCGATCGCGCAGGAAGCCTTGCAGGACTTCCATGCTGAGGCTCAACAAAAAGCCGGCGGCAACGCTGCTGAGTAGTGATCTGATGGGCGTCTTGCGCGGCGCCTGATAGGCGTAAAGCAGTAGACCGAAGGGCAGGTACGCGAGGAAATTAATGACCATGTCGAAGCGCGTGAAATAGCGCGGCCAACCTTTCGCTAGAAATTCAAAAGCGCCTGACGTGGGCGCTTGCCAGCCCTTGAACGGCGAAAGGCTGACGTAGACGATCAGCGCTACATAAAAAATGATGAGGCAAGCGATAATCCGCGACGAACGGTGTTCGGCGTACTCCGACGTCATCGCGTCCGGCTTCAAATCGCGTTGAGTTGCGCGCGATAGCGTCTTATTTTTTCGACATAATGGCTGACACCTTCACGAATCCGCGCGACATCTTCATCGCTCAGCTGTCGCATCACTTTTCCTGGGGAGCCAAGCACCAACGAACGATCGGGGATGACCTTGCCTTCGGCAACCAACGCATTCGCGCCGATTAAACATTCTTTACCGATGATCGCGCCATTGAGGATCACGCTCTTGATGCCGATCAGCGCGCCGTCGCCGATCGTGCAGCCATGCACCATCGCCATGTGGCCGACCGTGACATCGCGACCAATTGTTACCGGAAAGCCGGGGTCGGCATGCACCACGCTATTATCTTGAATACTGGAATTCTCGCCGACGCTGATGCAGTCGTTGTCGCCACGCAACACCGCGCCGAACCAAACACTGACATTGTTTTCAAGAATGACGTTGCCGATAACGCTGGCGCTCTGGGCAACGAAATATTCACCGCGCATTTGCGGCCGCTTGTCTCCGAGCGCATAAATCATTTTTAACCCTCGATTAAAAAAATGTAGGCCTGCCCTAAGAGGCAATGGCCCGAGGCCACCCAGTATCCATGCGGCTTACCAAGCATTATATGGCGCAAGCCAGTAGCAAAGCGGCGCTTGACTCAATTACCTTGCAGTTATTTGTGCGCCAGAAAAGCATAACGATTAACGCTAAAAAAATATTCGCCCCGCTCGCCGTGGACGCGCAGATCGTCCGACCAAGCTTGAAGGTCCTCGACTGAGAAATTCTGCCGGCCCACGCCAAACTTCGCCATGACCGAGATCATGCTGTAACTGTATGTGTTCGGATCATACTGGATATTGATGATCGGAATGACTTCGACACTATCCATTTCAAACCCAGTTTCACGCAAGCGTTTTGGCAATGATCGCGGCAATCGCGAATCGGCGCCATGCTCGCGCCAGGCCTCCAATACACGCGCCATGCGCGCTTCGTCGGAATTGTTCCAAACGGACGATTCCCAATCTGTCGCCACAATCAGCAAGCGGCCGCCGCGACGCAAGACGCGCGCCGCCTCGAACAGCGCGGTGACGATGTCGGCGACGTATTCGTAAACTTGGGTGGAGACAACGACATCGAATGTTTCGTCGCGAAACGGCAATTCAAGTGCGCTGGCGATTTGAAGATCGATCGTCGTCGTTCTCGCACATCGGCTGCGCGCAAGCGCGATCATGTCGGCGCTGACGTCAACGCCGCTTAATCTGCCCGACGCGCCGACGTCATCGGCCATTTCGGCCAGCAGAAAACCCGGTCCACACCCGACGTCGAGAATTTTTTCGCCGGGCTTAAGGCGCAGCAACGCGCGAGTGGCGCGGCGTTGTCCGGCAATATCCGGCGTCAAATAGACCTGTTCGACACGCCGCGCGGCCGCGCCATCGAAACTGAACTGCGTTACCAAGCTAATCACTCCTTGTTGTTTTAATGCCGGTACAAAAGCAGTTGCGAAAGCGCCGCTGAGCATTTGACCCATTCTTTACCACCCCCCACCGTTCTCACGGTTTCGCCGGCGGGAAGAATCCTAGTTCCCAGCGGGATTCTTCGCACGCAATATCATTCGATCGCCCGATTGTGTTACGTCCAGGTGACGTAAAATGTTTTGTCCCAATAATGCGACTTGGCCGACGCCGCCAATCACCGCAATCGTCACGTTGTCGAAGCGTAAGCCGCCGACCGTCACGCTTTGGCGCGGTACGTTTTCGCCTTGTGCTTCGCCGCTTGCGGTGCCGTAGGTGGCCGAATAGCCTTTCGGCATTCCGGCGGCGCGGGCGATTCTTGAGTCGATTGCGACGGTGGTGGCGCCGGTGTCGACCATAAAGGTGACAGCGTGGCCGTTGATGGCGCCCTCGACGAAATAGTGGCCGTTGCGCGAACGTGGGATGACGATCTCCTGTGCGCCGTTGTTCGCTACCGCGACACTTCCGACTTTTGGCGCGGTCAGCGCGTCCATGCCGTAATAGGCGACCACGCTTAAGGAAATCCAGAATAACAAATACAAAATATTAGCCTTGCCAGCGACCGCATGGGACGTGCCTTGCCGCCCTACCCGGCCTGGCGCGGCGGCCCTGCGCCCATTCCGCTCTGGTGCGGGGTTGCGCCGGTGCATTGCATTTGGTGTTGACGATAAGCCAAACCGTCCGGATAGATTATTTTTAATTTTTAGAATGCCCCGACCAGAAACCAACGGCCTAACTGCAGCGCCAGCGTGGCGGCGAGCAGCGCCACGAGTACGTAAATCCAGCGTTTTAGTTTGATGTGTTCCCGCTCCAATTTGCTGAAGTATATTTCCAGTGCGCCGGGCGATTGCCGGTCGAGATAGCTTCGCGCGAGACGCGGCAACTGCGGCAATATTGTCGCCCACAGCGGCGCCTCTTCTTTGATATTTCTCACTAACGCGCGCCAGCCGATTTGATCCCGCATCCATTTTTTTAGCACCGGTTTTGCGATCGGGACGATATCGAGATCGGGATCGAGTTGCCGACCCAGTCCTTCGATTTGGAGTAACGTTTTTTGCAGCAGCACCAATTGCGGTTGAATTTCCATTTTGAAACGGCGTGATACGTCGAACAATCGAAGCAGTAAATTCCCGAATGAAATATCTTTGATCGGTTTGCCGAAAATAGGTTCGCACACGCTGCGGATTGCGCCCTCGAATTCGTCGACGCGCGTGTCTTTCGGCACCCAGCCTGCCTCGAGGTGGGCGCGCGCGACGCGGCCGTAGTCGCGATCAAAGAACGCCATGAAATTCTGCGCCAGATATTGTTTGTCGCGTCCGGACAACGATCCCATGATGCCGAAATCGATACCCGAGTAGCGCCCGTCACGCAGCACGAAAATGTTGCCGGGATGCATATCGGCGTGGAAGAACGCATCGCGGAAAACCTGCGTGAAAAAAATTTCCACACCGTCGCGCGACAGGCGTTTGATATCGATATTGTGTTTTTTGAGTTGCTCGACGTCGTTGACGGGAATGGCATCGATGCGCTCCATGACCAGAACTTTTTTGCGGCAATAGTCCCAAAAAATTTCCGGCACGTACAGCAACCGGCTATTGGCGAAATTGCGCCGCAGTTGACTACCGTTCGATCCCTCGCGAATCATGTCGAGCTCGTCGAGGATGGTTTTTTCGAACTCGCGAACCACCTCGCGAGGGCGCAATCGCGGACCGTCGGCTAGCAGTTTTTCCACCAAAACGGCGAGGACTTTTAGCAGCGCGATGTCATCTCGGATTTCATATTCAATTTGTGGCCGCACGATTTTTACCGCCGCCTCGCGGCCTGCTTCTTTGCCGCTGGCAATAATCGCGAAGTGTACTTGTGCGATCGAGGCGCTGGCGATCGGCGTGAGATTGAAGTCCCGAAAGACTTGCGTGTACGGTTGGCCAAACGCTGCGTTCAGCGCGGCAATAACCTGTTCCGCGGAAAACGGCGGCACGCGATCTTGCAGCTTGGTTAATTCCGCGATGATGTCGGCCGGGATGAGGTCGGGCCGCACTGACAAAAGCTGGCCGAACTTGACGAACGTCGGCCCCAAGCGCTCGAGCGCGAGCCGCAATCGCTCCGCGCGTGGGCGGCTGAACCGGCGCCAGAATAACAGCGCTCGACCAAGCATTCGCAGCACGCCGACACGCTTGCCCGATGGCAAGAACTGGTCCAATCCGTACGCAAAAATCACGTAAAATATTTTGCAGAAACGTAAGATACGCATTGGTGTTCT
>JANNFT010000408.1:0-2589 GCA_031380185.1 Pseudomonadota bacterium | reverse complement strand
TTCGGCGGCCGAATGCATTGTTGGGCTTCCTTCGTCAGCGCCAAGCTACATGATCTTTCAAAATCACAATAGGTAGCCAGGATAAAATCCGGGAAGTATTGGGATATGATTTGGTCGCGATGGTGTACCTAACCTAACAATATGTTCAATTTATCAATATGTTAAAAAATAGCGTCGGCCTTGCAATAGCCATCTTTGTGATCGCGACCGCCTGCCTACTTGCGCTGTTTTGGAACAACAGACCACCCAGTTTCGAGTCCGTCAAAGCTCAATATCAGCCAAGCGAGGCGCAGTTGTTTGATCGCGACGATGAGTTGATCCACGAGCTGCGGGTGGATTTTCGCGGGCGGCGGCTGGCTTGGGTGGGGTTGGATAGCATTTCGCCAATTCTGCCAAAGACGATTGTGATGGCCGAGGATCGGCGTTTTTACCAACATCACGGCGTCGACTGGCTGGCGCTGGCGAGCGCGGTAGCGGACGCTGCTCGCGGTCGCACCATCCGCGGTGCGAGCACGATCACCATGCAGCTCGTGGCGCTGCTGGACCCCGCACTGCGCCCGAAACAAAGTCAACGCAGTCTGCAACAAAAATGGGCGCAAATTCGCGCCGCGCTGGCACTGGAGCGTGCTTGGAGCAAAGCGCAAATCGTCGAAGCCTATCTCAATCGCGTCAGTTTTCGCGGGGAAATCACCGGCATCCACAGCGCCAGTCGCGTGCTGCTTGGCAAGGCGCCGAGCGGGCTTGATCAAAGCGACGCGCTGTTGCTGACGGCGATGTTGCCGGCGCCGAACGGCAAAGCGCGGCAGATTGCGCGCCGCGCGTGTGCGCTGGCACGAACCCTTTCCGCTGAATCAAGCTGTGAGACCTACGCCCGCCGACTTGACGAAATTCTTGCGCGACCTGCGCGTGATATGCAACGGGTTGACCTTGCGCCGCACGTCGCGCGTCAACTGCTCAGCAAGAATACGCCTTCGCTGCGCTCCACTTTGAATCGCGAGCTACAGCGTTTCGCGTTGCAAGCGCTGCAACAAGAGCTCGGCGAACTCAAAAACCGTGACGTCAACGATGGCGCGATTTTGGTTGTGGACAACCCAAGCGGCGCAGTGTTGGCGTATGTCGGCAATGGTGGCGCGGCTTCAAGCGCGGCGCACGTCGACGGCGTGCGCGCGTTTCGCCAGGCGGGCTCGACGTTGAAACCGTTTCTCTATGAGCTCGCGCTGGAAAAAAAAATACTCACCGCCGCTTCGCCGCTCGACGATTCGCCGGTGAACATCAACACGGCGACGGGCCTGTACGTCCCGCAAAATTATGATCGCGATTTTCGCGGCTGGGTGACGGTTCGCGCCGCGCTGGCCAGCTCGCTCAACGTGCCGGCGGTTAAAACGCTAACCTTGGTGGGCGGCGATCACTTTTTGCAGCGTTTGCACAATCTGGGATTTTCCCAACTCAAAGAAGGCGACGAATTTTACGGGCCCGCGTTAGCATTGGGCGGCGCGGAAGTCAGTCTATGGGAATTAACCAACGCCTATCGCACACTCGCAAACGAGGGCCGCCAGGGGCCGCTCCAGTTGTCGCTCGCAGCCAAGGCATTGCCGCAAGCCGCAGCGCTGCTTGATCCTGGCGCGGTATATATTGTCAACGATATTCTGTCGGATCGCGCTGCGCGCAGTTTAAGTTTTGGCCTGGAAAATGTCCTCGCCACGCGCTATTGGAGCGCGGCGAAAACCGGCACCAGCAAAGACCTGCGCGATAACTGGTGCGTCGGCTTTACACGGCGTTACACGGTCGGGGTCTGGGTCGGCAACTTCGACGGTGCGCCGATGACGAACGTTTCCGGCGTCACCGGCGCGGCGCCCATTTGGCTCGCGGTGATGAATTATCTGAATGCCGATTCGCCGCTGATTGAACGCGTGATGCCGAACAATTTGCTGCGCGCTGCCGATCCGCTCGATCAATCGCAAACGGAATTATTTCTGATCGGCACCGAGACCAGCGGCACGACGCTTAAGGCCGCAGCCGCGAGCCGCCCGCGCATCGTCTATCCGCGCGACGGTGAAATTTTATCGCTTGATCCCGATATTCCGCCGGCGAGCCAGCGCGTGCGTTTCGAAGCCGCGCCGGAAAACGAAACTCAGCGCTGGTCTTTGCTCGGAACCAAAAGCGGCGTCTCGATTTCGTCGAATTGGTGGAAGCCACAAGCGGGGAAATTTACGCTGGCGTTACTCGACGAAAACGGCAATCAACTCGATGCGATTAAATTTGAAGTGCGTGGCGCCGCAAGTGCGTTTGGGCGCAACAATTAAGCCACGCCATTCCTTTACCCACAGGTCATTGCGAGCGTAGCGAAGCAATCTCGCTTTTCAGTAGCGCGACCCAAAAGCGAGATCGCCGCGTCGGCCTTCGGCCTTCTCGCGATGACGGCTCATATCATTTACCCACAGGTCATTGCGAGCTGCCCGTGTTGGCGCGGCCAACACTGCCCACGAACCATGAACCGCGCAGAAGTTGTAGGGTGGATCAAGCGAAGCGGATCCACCACAGCACAAAAAGCAACCGGCGAACGCTGTTCGCCACGGTGGATCCGCTGCG
>JANNFT010000319.1:0-2387 GCA_031380185.1 Pseudomonadota bacterium | reverse complement strand
ATTGCCTTCGGCTGTCTCGCCTACTCTTTCGTCACTAACGACTTTTCCGTCGTTAACGTCGTGAGCAACTCTAATTCTCATTTGCCGATTCCCTATCGCTTTGCCGCGACGTGGGGTTCGCACGAAGGCTCGTTGTTGTTGCTGCGCAGCCAAGGATTGTTACGCGACGCCCCTGGTCGTGGCTTAATCGTCGGGGCGCTTGATCCGCAGCATGTGAGAAACCTCTATGAAGTTCGCGAGATGCTCGACGGCCTCGCTTGCAGCAAAGCCGCCGAGCGTGCCTGTGACGTCGCGCGGCAAGACGGGCAAGTATTCATCACGCAGGGTCGGGCCGCGGTCAAAAGCCGTTCGATTGCCCGGATGATCGCGGCCGACATGGAGTTTCACTTTTTTTTATATGGATTATCCGGTAATCCGCTGGTCGCGGACGTGTGCGGACCGCACTGGAGTTATCTGCGCCGGGTGATGGGGGAGGTGTTGCTATACGACGAAACGCCCGGCAATATCTGGGATCAACATGAGGCAATTTTGGAAGCGGTGGCGGCCGGGGATTCAGTCAGTGCCGGGAGGCTTGCACGCGAGCACATCGTACTCGCTTCGGAGTCACTCACCGCGCGCATCTCCAGCCACGAAGACGCCGCTTCCGGCAAAGTCGCGGGACGCGGTTCCGGTGCGGATGCGGCGAAGCGTACAACGAAAAGGAGATAACGAATGGATGCGCTAGGTTACGGCAGTTTGTATGACACGTTGCAACGCACCGTGGCGCGCTGGGGAGAGCGTCCCGCTTATGCGGTACCGCCGCTGGCGAGCCGCGCTTATCATCGGCAGGGCAAGGAATATACCTGGAATGAAACCGCAGCAGCAGTGGAATCTTTGCGCCGCATTTACCGCGATGGCGGTTATGGGCTGGGCCACCGCGTGGCGATCCTATTCGAGCAGCGTCCGGAATTCTTGTTTCATTTTTTTGCATTGAACGCGCTTGGGTGCAGCGTCGTGCCGATTAATCCCGACTACCGGCGCGAAGAAATTCAATATCTGGTGGAGCATTCCGAAGCTTGCCTGGCGATTGGCGTCGAGTCGCGACTGCACGATTTACACGCGCTGGCGCAACATCTTGACGCTCGCGTAGCCGTCGTTTCCTTCGAGAATTTCCCTGATCGCTTGCCGCACGCGCGGGGCGCGGCGCAAGCCGGAACAGTCGACGGCGCCATTGAGGCGGCATTGCTGTATACCTCGGGCGCCACCGGACGGCCCAAAGGCTGCATCCTAACCAACGAATATTTTCATACTTTCGGCGCCAGCTATTTGTCGTTCGGCGGGGCGTTGACAATGGAAGAGGGCAAGGAGCGCCTGTACAATCCGCTGCCCTTGCATCACGCCAATTGCTTATCGGTTTCCATGCCGGCGATGCTGCTTGCAGGCGGCTGTCTAATTTTTCCCGACCGCTTTCATGCCAGCACTTGGTGGAAGGATCTGATCGAGACAAAAGCGACATGTGTTCACTTCCAAGGCATTATTCCTAACGTGTTGCTCAAGCTTGCGGAAACGCCGGCCGAGCGTCAGCACCAAGTGCGCTTCGCATTGTGCGCCGGCGTTGAACCCAGTCAGCACGAGATATTTGAGCAACGTTTTGGCATGAAACTAGTGGAGATGTGGGCCATGTCGGAGACCGGGCGAATGATCAGCGACAATCATGAACCGCGTTCGATACATACGCGCTCATTTGGCCGTCCCAGCCCATGGGTAGAAGCGCAAGTCTTCGATGACAACGATCAAGTCCTACCTGCGAATGTCGCCGGAGAAATGGTGCTGCGTCACAGTGCAAGCACGCCGCGCAAGGGATTTTTTTCCGGGTATCTAAAAAACCCCGAGGCAACGGCAGAAGCCTGGCGCAATGAGTGGTTCCACACCGGTGACATCGTGACGCGCGATGAAACGGGAATGTTGTACTTCGTGGATCGCAAGAAACACATCATCCGGCGCTCCGGCGAAAATCTCGCGCCGGCGGAAATCGAGGCGTGCTTGACTGCTCACGAAAAAGTAAAACAAGTCGCCGTCATCGCCGCGCCGGACGAAATGCGCGAGGAAGAGGTAATGGCCTGCGTGGTTGCAAAGTCTCCTCAAGATCTCGTTGACCAAAGCACTCGCGATATTTTGGCACGCGAATTATTCGATTGGTGTTACGAGCGGCTCGCCTATTTCAAAGCGCCGGCGTGGATTTTGTTTATGGACGCGCTACCCACGGGCGCCTCGGCCAAAGTACAAAAGATACACATTTTTCCCGCCGGGACCGATCCACGCAAACAACCCGGCGTTGTCGATTTGCGCCATTTGAAGAAACAAACAAAAGTTCGCGAGGCGCACTCATGACACCGACGCCGTTACAC
>JANNFT010000255.1:0-2408 GCA_031380185.1 Pseudomonadota bacterium | reverse complement strand
GTCGGCGAAGATGTAGTAACGAACTTGCTTACTGCCGGACCAGTTGGGGAACAGCGCTTGCCGCACCTCGTGCGTCACCGTGCGTTCCCGTTCGTCGACGCCATAACGTCCGTAATAGGCGAGGTAGCTTTCGAACGCTGTTTTCTTTTCCTCCGCGCTTCCTGACATTCGGTCGGCGGACGTGAATCGCGGCCGCTCCTTGCGTGCGATCTGTACCGACATATTGCCTAGAGAATCGTACATTATCGTGCCCTCGGGCTCGACGCCGAATGGCGATTCGACCACAGTGCCATCGTCCGTACGATACTCAAAGGAAACCAAACGCCACACGCCGACGAACTTGTCGGCTTCGGTCATGGCGCCGGCCGCGGCCGAGAACAGCGCAACGAGAAAAAACGTCGCCAGAGATTTCATTATTTGCCTTTAGATCGACATCATTTACAGCGCCTGAATCACAATCGGGCGCTGTACCTTTTCGGTTGCCACTAAGGTATTGCGCAGCGGTCGGCCAAATTGTGGGGCAGTGATTTCGAAGCGATCGCCCGGCTGCGTCGCGACGTTTGCGGTAAAACTTCCAGTCGCGGCGCCGAAGAAATGCACGTGAACATCGCCTGGCCGACGAAAGCCTGCGTATTTGAAATGATGATGTTCCAAATTCCAAACCGAGTGCGCCATATTTTCTTCGCCCGACAGCCAATCGCCGGACCAGACTGTATTTTCTCCTCGAATGAGCTTGGCCGAACCCGTGACGTTCTTAGGCAACTCACCGACCAGCAACTCTGGGCCGTAGGAACACTGGCGCAATTTTGAATGGGCGAGATAGAGATAATTTTTTCGCTCCATCACGTGATCGGAATACTCGTTGCCGAGCGCAAAACCAACGCGCAACACTTGGCCATGATCGCCGACGACATAGAGCCCAACGACCTCGACTTCCTCGCCGCCGTCATCTGCATAGGCGGGCAGCTCCAAATCTTTTTCCGGCGCCACGACCCAATGGCCGTCGCCTTTGTAGAACCATTCCGGCGCCGTGCCGATAGCGCCGGATTTCGGTTTGCCGCCTTCGATACCCCACTTAAACATTTTCATTGAGTCGGTGAGTTCGCTTTCCGATTTCTGAATTTTCGCGTGCATGGAATCACGCGCGGCGGCACTGCCCAAATGCGACAGACCCGTTCCGGTCACGAGGCATCGATGCGGATCGGGATGGGTCAGCGGTGGCAGCATACGTTTCTCAGCGATGATGGCATCGTAGTCGGCGGTTTCTTTGCTCAATAGCGGTTCAATATGCTGCGCCAAAGTCTCCGATTTTCGTGCTGCATCGAGCGCGAGCCGATAGACGCTGTGAACGTCCGAAACGACGTCTAACGATGAGCCGGACGCCGGAACAACACCGACTTTTTGCTTGCCTGCTTGGTCTAAAAACTGGACGAGTCGCATCTGTTCACCTCCGTCATTTACGATTGTCATTCCCGCGAAGGCGGGAATCCATACTGAGTCTGATGCAGCCACTGCCAAATAGATTCCCGCCGTAGCCTGCCCCCGAATGTTTTAGTCGAAGGCGGGAATGACATAAAACTATCTTAGCGATTCTAACTCGACTTCCAAACTGAAACAGCGAAAACTATCCATGCAAGAATAAATGCCAATCCACCAAACGGAGTAATCACGCCAAGGATTTTGATGTTCGTCAACGCCAACGCGTATAAACTACCGGAAAACAAAACAATCCCAACCAGCATCAACGCACCGGCCCAGCGTAGCGCGTTAAGTTGCGGCCACTGCAATCCGGCGAACCCAATAATCCCAAGTCCGAACGCATGCCACATATGATATTGCACCGCTGTTTGATAAACCGCCAGCGTTTCCGGTGTCAATTTCGCCTTGAGACCGTGGGCGCCGAATGCGCCGAGCAATACCGCCAACGCAGCGAGCACTCCGGCCAGCATTAAAAGCGATTTAGCTGCCACGTTTGGTCACACCTAAGCAACCGCTCCGCTCATCGGCGCCGCACATGCCGCGCGATACTCGCGCGCGATGCGCTGCGCCAATTCGGCAACGCTCGGAACATCGTGGATAGTCGCAACCCCGTGACCGGCGCTCCAAATATCTTTCCAAGCCTTCGCATCGCTGTCCGCCAAGCCGCTGACGTCGGGCTTCTTCGGCGGCAAGGTCGCCGGATCGATGCCGTAGCGGGTGATCGACGGCAACAGAAAATTCGCATGAACACCGGAAAACCGATCGGAATAAATCAGATCTTTGATGGTGCAATCGACAATCATTTGTTTGTATCCCGCTTGCGCGTTGGATTCTTTCGAGGCGATAAATCGCGTGCCCATGTATGCAAAATCCGCACCGAGCATTTCTGCTGCGCGCACTTGATGGCCATCATTGATACCGCCACCGAG